>CAZVRZ010000064.1:17378-30628 GCA_964629965.1 uncultured Anaerolineaceae bacterium | reverse complement strand
TTGATGATCTCCGGGCTGCGATCCTGTGAGCCGCCATCTATAATGATGTAGTCCAGGCGGGGATAACTTTGTTCCAAGACCGACCGGATCGTGTCTTCTAGATATTGGCCCTGATTGTATGAAGGGGTAACAACCGTCATTAGGGGCAAAGTCATTGAGATACCTCAGCCACGATCTTTAGGAAGTCTCGGGCAAATGCCTGTATACGTCCAGGCAGATGTTCCCTGGCGATCGTTTCCAAGGATAGATCGGGACCAGGGCAAAAGAACTGTTGGGCTTGCACCAGGCACTCGACTAAGGACTGAGGATCGTGTGGGTTGAAATATAATGCTTTCGGATGGTCATGCTCATGGTGCACCGCTAGATCCGAAAGAATGATACCCTTTCCAAGGCTGCACGCCTCATCGACAATCATGCTCCAACCCTCGAATAAGGACGGTTGGAGCACCGCCATGCTCTGGCGCATCAAGTGGAAAATATCTTCGTGCGGCACCAATCCCACATAATGAAAGTGTTCTTGTAAGCCGCGCTCCTGGATCGTAGACATGGCAGTATCAAAGGTTTGAGTCCCATGAAAGCTGTGCGGGTTTCCGCTACAGACAATATTGGTATTGGCAAATACCTGAGGCGATTGCGAGCGCAATAAATCCAGCGCAGCCACCACGATGAGATGATTCTTGTGCGGCCAAAATTGATTGGGAAGATAGAAAAATTTTTCGGGAAGCGAGTATCGCCGGCTTATTACCGAAGGATCTGCCTGGAAAATTTGCGCCGGGATATGAGTAACAAAATACAAGACTCTTACTTTAGAAGTCATGCGAGGTGCGAATGAGAAAAAGTCACGAGAAGCATCCTGGCTGCTCAAGATCACCCTATCCGCATACTTGGCTATTCTACGGTTATGGAAATTCCTGGTATAGATTTTGGACCTGGTGAACATTTCTGGAAGATGCAAGTGTTGGAAATCGGGAATCCAACTCAAAAGCGGAATGGGAAAATGAGGGCCATATTCGTCGTTAGAAAATACCGCCTGCACACCGGCTGCACGCAATTGGGAGATCATTGTTCGCCGTGGTACCAGCGCTCTTTCCAGGAAAGCGGGAAGCGGCAGGCGAAGGTAAAGGGATTTCATCAAGCGCATCCAACGCGTATTTGGGATTTCAATGACTTGATCCAGGAAAGAATGGTAGATAGCATACTCTTGAGCAGGCGTTCCACGAGAGGCTAACAAACTGATGCGAATAGGAGCATCGCTGGCAGTCGCCCGCAAAGCTGCTAATAAATTCATCAAGTAGCGTCCCCCGGAGGTCCAACCTGCCGAGGCCAGGTTGGCAAACGCTATATGGAGCGGCTCAACCATCATAGAACACCTTGTTTCCGGCAGACAAATGAATACATCCTGCCAGGAGCATCCAGGCCGGGGAAACGATTATAAAGCAGGCTTTGATGCAGCCACTTTCTTGCATATCGCTTTATCATGGCAACCAGGCGCAACCGCCAACGGGGCTGCCGATCATCGATCGGTTGGTTGATCGGGCTATCCCAAGGCCCGAATACTTTTACGGGGGTCAAGCCTGATTTTTGCAACGCAGACAGGTAGGTTTGCAGCAGGTAGGCATTTTCGCCTCCGTAATGTTTATGCAAAGGATGGCATTCGAGGAAAACATTAAGATCTTCCGGGCGGCTGATCACATGCTCGCGGGTGGCAATGAGCAAGCCCCCAGGGCACAGCACGCATTCAATTTGACTACATAACCGGTCTAAATTTTGGGCATGGTGCAATACCTGGCGGGTATACACCAGGTCAAAAGAGTCGTTTCGGCATGGCACATTCTCGCCAAATCCCTGGATTATATCGATCGATAAGTTAGCCTGGCGGGTTAATTGCCCAATTGCCCTAACGCCAACCAAAGTACTTGCATCCGGTTCCAAAGCAGTCACCTGCCACCCGGCCCGGGCAAATGCAAAGCTGCTAATACCACGCCCTGCCCCGATATCGAGGACGCGACCTGGCTCTTTGGGTAGCAATTTTAGGACGGACCGCCATTCTTCACTACCAGCAAAGCGCTCCGCTGCATCCAGGAGGGGATCATCATAATAGCAATTACGCACCAACTCTTGTTGGTACGCCTGGTTGCGCAACCAAACAACTGCTTCTTCCCAAGTCATTGAGAGATATCCGAGGTGGTAATTTCTTTGATCACCCGAGCTGGATTACCGCCAGCCAATGTCCAGGGAGGGATATCCTTGGTCACCACCGAAGCTGCGGCAATCACCGCTCCTTCGCCAATGGAAACGCCCTTCAGGATAACCACATTAAAACCTATCCAGGCTTTGTCACCAACCGTTACCGCCGCCTTTGACACCACAGACCAATCTTTTTGGGCGGCAGCCACGCTTTTTCCGCCGGCAATCAACCCGTTACGCCAGAGAAAAACATCCTGGGCGCGCTGAGACCAGGTTATCGAATGCGAATCATGATCAATCACGGTACAGCCCCAGGCAAACAACACATCGGAGCCGATTGAGATCTTTTCAGCGCAAAGCAGTTTTGTTCCAGAGCTGATGTATGTCCGGTCTCCGATCTTTACTTGACCTGAATCACGTTCAAAAACAACCTGGCAACCCAAAACAGATTGGCTACCAACCTGGAGGCGCCCAACCCGGCTACCAGCACGGATTTCCACGTTGAAGCTATCCAAAAGCAATGTTTCCGGGCCGGTCTCAATCGACAATGGATGAAGAATGCGACGCAAACGTGTAATAAACCTCATAAGATTTCTCCAGATTCAAATGCTCAACGCTTATGCAGGCGAGCCCACCGGGCAAACAAAGCCCGCCTGATACGGGTGATGAGTGGATAAGAAAAGTTGTGGCTTTGACTGAATCGATCGGCAAAATCATCCCGGATGATAAAGGGAGGATGCTGCAATGGAAATTCCATGGCATGAGCAGTCAGTTCCTTAAGCCGGCTAGGGCTCATCCGATGTGTAGACTCTTCCAAATAACCGATATTTTCAACCAAGTTAACCATGGGCAAAATATTCAGGCCCGAATTCATCCAAGAAGAAAACAACAAACGATAATCCCAACTTGCCAGGCTGTTCTCGTAGGTTCGTTGAAATATCTGCTCCCAATAGTTAATTGCAGCTCGGTCACCTTGCAATAAGTCTTTCAACCACTCCTCCGACCGAACTCTTGGCCAGGCGCTCATCGCTCCATCGTAATGCTGCCAGGTGCGCCGCCAGGTTGCCCAACCCCAAATATGGATATAACGGGAAAAATAATAGCTATACGATCTGCGCATTACGCCACTAGGAAAATGATTTCCAGAGATAGTCCAGATACGTGGATCATCGCGGTAGTGTTCAAGCAGTTCATCGCAAAAATAAAAAAATGTTGGGTCCGCGATGCAATCATCTTCCAGAATGATGGCCTCGGCAACTTGATTGAACACCCACGCCATACTGCTTTCCACGCGAGCGCGCAAACCTAGGTTCGATTCAGCATAATCACGTTCCACTACACAAGGCCAATCGATCTCATCGATCATTGAACGAGCAGCCTGGCAATTCGGGATATCATCTGGGCGATTGGGACGCGGGCCATCTGCCGCAACAAACAAGCGCTCTGGCCGGACTTTCGCTATTGCCTGCAGACAACTTTTAGTGGTTTGCGGCCGATTGAAAATGATCATCAAAACGGGTGTTCGTAACTGTTCAAGTTCTTCCAGACGGCTCATGAACGCACTTGTAAAACCTCTTTCTGGATTCCTAGGCAGGCAGCAAATAAACCTGCCTTTTTAAATACAGGCTGCCATTCTTCTACCAACCAGTTCTCGCCCCTGGGATAACCTGGCCGGCGCCAAATGGCTCTTAAGGCCCACAACATACAGGCAGCCCCACTGCGGATCAGAGTCCGGAGTCGCCAACGCGCCTTGACTGGTTGGTGCATCTTATATTCTGCCTGCCCGGTTGCCCAGGCTCTCTGCAGATAATATCCTGTTCGCATCTTCCCTTGCGGTATCCAATGATTTACAACAAGATTTGGATCATATCGAAAACAAGGGAAGGCCATCGTCCGCCAGGCGCGAGCAAACACACTGGTCTCTTCTCCTACCGAAAGCTTCTCGCCACTAACACCTACGTCTTCTTGGAACCCTCCCAATTGTATCAATTGATCTCGTATCCAGATCATATTGAGACCCGAAAAAGACTCCCCGTACTGCAGTAGCCTTTCCTGATCTCCCCAGGAATGGATTTCATATTGATCTTTAAACCATTCCGGTTTGGGTGAAGCATAATAAGGCTTGGCTTTTCCTCCAACACATAGAGGCTGATCATCCCCCTGAAGCAGAGCTAAAGCTCGTTCCAACCAATCAGGCTCTGCCCTGGCATCATCATCCATATAGGCGATATATTCACCACGCGCTTCTGCTAATGCTCGATTACGCGCAAAACCCAATCCGATTTTTGACTCTACCACACACCGAATTACATGGTTAGAAAAATCCATTTGATATTTTTTTATCACTTCTTGTGTATTATCCGTAGAGGCATTATCGATAATCAAGATTTCAAATTCTGAAGGCTGCATTTGCTGGCTACACAAGCTTTCGATAGCGCCTGCCAAAAGGTCAGCACGATTATATGTACAAACGACAGCAGTGATAACGATGAGCACAATGATCTCCAGGCTTGTTTGGCATATCACCCCAAACCGATTCGGACAGATAATGAGTTCATCGCGAGAGTATAACACAGTGCCATTTTCGAATGGTATACTTCGTTTATGAATTTTCTTGGTGATCTCAGGACGACAATCCATACCACCTCCGGGAAGAGCGCCTACCCAACGCTAGCCCCATTTCATCCTCCCATCTCTTATCCCGAATACCCTTTTCAAACAGAGACTCACCCTGATAATTTTGTATATGAGGCCGTCCGAGAAACTTTTATTTTGCTTGGATTGGATCCGGATCGTATCCAGATGCCCGAATGGAACCCACTGGGCGAATTCATTCACCCTAGAGAACAGGTTCTCATTAAGCCCAACCTGGTATTCCATAAAAATGGCAGAGGCCTCGACCCCCTCAGCGTTATCACACACGCATCGGTGATCCGGGCAATCGTAGATTACGTGATCATCGCTTTGCAGGGTAACGGAACGATCGTCATTGGCGACGCCCCATTGCAAAAAGCCGATATGTCCCAAATACTACGCATCTCGGGCCTGGAAATGGTTCTTTCATTTTATCAAATCGCCCTGAAACAATTTCCGGGGATCAAACTTCGTTTGGAAGATTTTCGTTTGCACCAGGCTCGAACGAAAGGCAGCATGATCGTTGGTAGGGAAATATTAGATGGAGCAAACGCGGGCTATCAGGTTGTATCCCTGGGCAAACAAAGCTTTTTGCAGGAAATAAGCGCTCGATACGAGCAATTTCGCGTGACAGACTACGACTCTAAGGAAATGCTGAAGCACCATAACCCAGAGCAGCATGAGTATTTGATCGCCAGAACTATATTGGACTCTGATGTGGTCATTAATATTCCTAAGCTAAAAACTCATCGCAAGGTGGGGTTGACTGCTGCGTTAAAAAACCTGGTGGGGATCAATGGATACAAGGATTGGCTGCCCCATCACACAAATTTGTCGAAAGAAGAGGGCGGGGATGAATATCTGCATCCAAGCAGGCGAAAACAATTGGACACCCGCCTGGATGAAGCGGTTGACATCACAGCACCTCAATGGGCAAAATATGCCCTGCGAGCCGGCAGGCTGCTCCTTCGCGCCAGCGAGCATATCATCCCACCTGCTGATGCTTATAAAGAAGGCAGTTGGTGGGGGAACGATACTCTCTGGCGTACGGTTCTGGATTTGAATCGTATATTGCTCTATTCAGATCGGGGAGGCGTGCTGCAAACGACAACTCAACGCAGATATATGACGATCGTGGATGCCATGCTGGCTGGCGAAGGCGAAGGGCCCATGGATCCTACTCCTCGCTGGTGTGGATTACTGTTGTCAGGTTTTAACCCAGTGCGTGTTGACTCAGTATGCGCCTCGCTGGCAGGGTTCGACCCAGACAAGATTCCGCTCATATCTCACGGCCGGCAAGATCCCTTCTTGATGGGAGGCAAGACAGATAATTCTATTATTCTGTCGAATCAAGATCGTTATCTCAGCGTTCCATCGTGGGATCGAGCAGCCAGCCTGGCTTTTGCTCCTCCATCTGGATGGCTGGGTTTTATAGAAAAACCATGATGCGTTCCTGGCTGCTTCGTAAGGTTATTTATCCTGGCTATGAACTCCTTGCTAAGCGACGGATCCTGCCGCTCTTACAAGAGTTCGAGCAGAGCCAGTGGCTGCCTGCCGCGGATATGCAAAGATTGCAATCCGAAAGGCTAAGCCGTCTCATAGAGCATGCCTGGCAAAACGTGCCTTATTATCGCCACCGAATGCAAGCCTGTAAGTTGCCCCAAACGTTTGTTTCGCGGGAGAAATTTCTTGATTTTCCGATTCTCAAGAAAGTAGATATTCAAGATCAGCGAAGAGAGTTAACCGCAGCCAACTTCTCAACTCGAGATTTAAAAATCAATGCTACCGGAGGGTCAACCGGTCATTCTTTGGAATTCGTTAACGATCATCGATCGCTCGATTATCGCACCGCGGTCACCGTCCGAGGCGATCGTTGGGCGGGGCTGGATATCGGTACGCCTCATGCGCGTTTATGGGGAGCTCCTATGGATATCAAACCCCAGCAGCGATTGACCAACAGGCTGGGGAACTGGCTATTAAATCGCTTATGGCTGGATAGTTTTCGGCTCTCCGATATTATCCTGGCAAGCTATATTCAGAAAATACAGCGATTTCGGCCCAAAGTTTTATTAGGCTACGCCAGCGCGCTGGAGACCCTGGGAAAATACCTGGAAGTGCATGCGACCGACAACCTATCCTTACAAGCAGTGATTTCATCTGCAGAAACATTATTTCCCGAACAGCGCGCCTTGCTCGAGCGAGTGTTGCAGTGTAAAGTATATAACCGGTATGGATGCCGCGAAGCAGGTCCCCTGGCAATGGAGTGTTCTCATGGCAATCTTCATGTGAATGCCGACTATGTTTACCTGGAGATCATCCGGGCCGATGGACAGGCAGCGCAGCCGGGAGAGACCGGGGAAATCTTGATCACGCCACTGTTCGGCTTGGGAATGCCATTCATCCGTTACCAGGTGGGAGATTTGGGGGTGGCAGCACAACCCACTCCCTGCCCCTGCGGCAGAGGCCTACCCACATTGCAACGGATCATCGGTCGATCAAGCGATATGTTTGTTAATTCCCGCGGCGAGTTATTCCACGGGGAATATTTTACCCACCTGTTCTATCACCATCCAGGCATACGCCAGTTCCAGGTTATTCAAAATAAACCTGACAAAATAAACTTCCGCCTGGTAACTACAGGTGAAGTCGATCTTAAAACTCAAACAGAAATAGAAACGAGCCTGCGAAATTTCGTAGGAAAAATGGATGTAACATGGGAATTCGTTGAGGTAATAGAACCGTTAAGCTCGGGAAAACGATGCTTCACGATATCCACGGTAAGAGATTCTGATCAGAATCGCGAGATTTGAGCAACTTGGCAACAATCGATCAACACCCGATACCTATCGTATACATCATCGTAGAACTGGATATTGGCGGAGCCCAACAGGTCTTGCTGCGTTTGTTGCAAGGTATAGACCGCCAGCGTTTCTCGCCAAGAGTGGCGTGTTTCTACAATGGTAAGGCTGCTATTGCCCAAGCCATCATTAAAATGGATATTCCTGTCCATGATCTAAGGATGAATTCACCCATTGGAATTGGAGGCTTGGCCCGGCTTTATCATCTTTTGAGAAACACATCGCCGGTCATCTTACACACCTGGATGTTTCACGCCAATTTATCTGGACGAATTATAGGGAGAATGGCCGGCGTTCCGGTGATCATCACCTCTCGGCGTAACATGAATATTGGGGGAACCTGGCGCGAATGCCTGAACCGGTGGACTGCAAAACTGGATCAAAAAGTAGTGGCAGTGTGCGAATCGGCAAGGCAAGAAGAAATAAGACAAGCGAAAATCTCACCACAAAAAGTAATCACCATCCATAATGGTATCGATTCCCAGATCTATTTGCCCCCCACGAGCGAAGAGAGAGCCCGCATCCGCCAGAGCTTTGACCTTTCTGATAAGGAGTTTGTTGTCGGTTCAGTTGGTCGTTTGCATCTTCAAAAAGGTCACCATTACCTGATCGAAGCATTTGCTCAAATGATTTCCAAGGTTCCAGAAGCACGCTTGCTGATCGTGGGAGATGGGGAGTTGCGCGAAACTCTCGAGAGACAAGTGAGACAAGATGGGCTGGAGGGTAAAGTAATATTCACCGGGAGCAGGAGTGATGTGCCATCCATCATGAAAGCCCTGGATATCTTTGTTTTAGCGTCCCTTTGGGAAGGTGAACCAAATGTTGTCCTAGAAGCTATGGCAACTGGATTGCCTGTCATCGCTACAAGCGTAGGAGGCGCCCCAGAGCTTGTCATCCACGGCGAAACCGGTTTACTTATACCCAGCAGAGATCCTTCTGCGCTGCTAGAAGCACTGCTCGCATTAAAAAACTCGCCGGAATTGTGTTCAAGGATGTCGCGAGCTGCCCGCCAGCGAACGATTGAATTATTCTCGGTGGAACGGATGATTCAGCAAACACAGAATCTCTATGAAGAATTACTCGCATAGATTGATCCAAAACCTGAGTAAGCATGAAATAAGGTGGTTGAGTTTCATGCTGGCCTGGGCCTTATTGGTCCACCTGCTGGTTGGATTAAGCGGACCAACAAACTTTTGGGATCATTACACCGGAAGAAGCTACCTGACAATTGCAGAGGGTATCCTAGCCAGGCAAGGATACCAGGGTATCAATTGCTGCATGCCATTGTATCCGTTGATCCTGGCAGGCCTGCTGAAAGTATTCGGTTATGCTTCCCTGCCGCTTTTATTGGTTCATCTTGCAGTGGGTTTATCGATAAGCTATTTCACCTATAAAATGGGTCGATTACTTTTTTCGCCGGCTGTCGGATTGCTAGCCGGTTTTTTGATCTCAGCGCAACCATACCTGGTAAAACTGACGATGCAAATCATCGATACGGGACTTTCCGTTGCCTTGACCTGCATCGCCATGTGGCTGCTGCTCTTAGCATGGAAAGCACCCGCCGCCAGATTAAGAGATTACCTGCTGGCAGGCCTGGCCTTTGGAGCTGCCACCCTGGCTCGTCCAGCAAATGGAGTGTTAACAATCCTGGTCGGATGCAGTTTGATCATCTATTTGATTGCCCGGAAAAAACTCTGCCGGGTTCGCTTCACGCCGCTGTGGCTGTGGGTAGGGTGGGCAATAATCCTTTGCCCCTGGTGGATTCACAATCGTATTCAGTACGAGCAATTCATATTACTCACCACCAATGGGGGCTATAATTTCTTGAAGGGGCATACACTCTATTACACGCTCATCCAGCCCGAGTATGATACGGATCACTTTCCATATTTGGCTTTACCATCAAGCTCCAACGATCCCTATCACATAGCATTTAATGAACAGTGCTTCCGAGAGGGGTTCAAATATCTTTATGAACATCCTATCGAGGCAATCAGGACCGACATCCAGAAAATTTTCTGGGCATATGGGTGGCATAAAACACCGCGCACTTTCGCCAACAGCCTGCCCCGCTGGGATAAAACCCTCAAACGAATTATCGAGGATGGCGATCCGAAACCCGCCACACAAGATCGTTTATATACAATCTATTGGACACCTGGCTTGATCCTGGCAATCACCGGAATAATACTTTCTCGCAAAAATTTTTACCATCTCCTGCCGGTGTATGGATTCATAAGCGGCAACATGGTGATCATTGCTGCCAGCTTCGCAGACACCCGCTTTCGGTTGGAGGTTGACCCTTATCTTTTTATATGGGCCGGGTATACTATTAATTATCTATTCAAGATCGTATCAGATCGCGTCCAGATTTCAGGAAATTTTGAGAACCAGTGAAACGATGCCTAAGCAAAAACCCATTCGCGTCTTGCACGTGATCACCCGCCTGATCGTTGGCGGAGCCCAAGAGAACACGATGTTCACAGCAGCCTTGTTAGATAAAGATCACTACCAGGTTGATGTGATCTGCGGGCCACAGACCGGCAGCGAGGGCAGCTTGATCGATGAAGTTCGCTCTCGAGATATCTCCTTGATAATCATGCCAGAACTACTGCGCCAGATTTCTCCCTGGCTAGACATCCGGGCCCTGTGGAAACTTTACCGGCTTATTCGCCATCATAAGTATGCGATTGTACACACGCACAGCTCAAAAGCAGGCATCCTGGGCCGGATTGCAGCTCGCCTGGCAGGCACACCGATCATCATTCACACCGTACATGGTTGGAGCTTTCATGATCATATGTCTCGCCTGGTGAAAACCAGTTATATTTGGTTAGAACGCTTATGCGCTCGTTTTTCTGATGCTTTGATTGCGGTTGCCAACCGGGATATTGAAAAGGGTTTAAGGAATAAGATTGGCATCCAGAAGCAATATATTTGTATCCGCAGCGCAATTCCTCTGGATGAATTTACCCCGGCCCGGATCAGCAAAATGGAAGCAAGGAAAATGTTGAATATTCCCATCGATGCGCCGGTATTGGGAAATGTGGGCCGGTTCTCCGAACAAAAAAATCCATTGGATTGGGTGAGAGTAGCAGGCATCGTATCAAAAGAAAACCCCGAATGCTGGTTTTTACTAGTAGGTGACGGCCCGCTGCGCCTACAGGTAGAAGCAAAGCTAATCGAAGAAGGGATTGCCGGACGCACAGTCATGACCGGTCTGCGCCGTGATATTCCATACATGATGACGGCTATGGACGTTTTCTTGCTGACTTCACTGTGGGAGGGTTTACCCCGCGTGATACCAGAGGCAATGCACATGGGCTTGCCAGTCGTAGCCAATGGCGTTGACGGTTCCCAAGAGGCAATCCGGCATGGCGAGACAGGGTTCGTAGCGCCGCCAGGCAATATTGATCAATTAGCGCAATATTGCCTGCTACTATTGCAAAACAACCGCCTGCGCCTTAAAATGGGTGAATCAGCACATATGGATGCTTCTCGCGAATTTGATGTGAATCAGATGGTCGGGAAAATAGAAGAGCTATATAAAAAATTATTGGTAGAAAAGACAGTATTGTGACCTGAGGATATTTTTTTGAATCCCAGATTGTCGAGCAAAGATATTGCGGCACTCTCAAAGAAATTTGAATCTCGAACGCCTGAACAAATACTGCGATGGGCCGGAGAACAATTTTCGACTGATATTGCAATGAGTTCATCGTTTCAAACACAAAGTTTGCCCTTATTGCATATGATCAGTCAGATCTACCCACAAATGCGTATCTTCTTCCTGGAGACGGGTTATCATTTTTGGGATACGTTATTATTCCGGGAACAATTGGAAAGAGAATTACATTTGAATGTAGTTGATCTATATTACGACCAAAGATGGTCATTATTTAGGCGCAATTTCGGACGAGAGCTGCCGTTACAAGATCCTAATTTGTGCTGCTACATTCATAAGGTCGAGCCAATGCAACGAGCTGTTCGAGGATTAAAAGCATGGATAACTGGTATCCGGCGCGATCAGACATCCAACCGCGCCAACGCCCAAATTATTGAGCTGCAGGAAGATGGATTGGTAAAAATCAATCCCTTGTTGAACTGGACATCTAAAGATATCGAAAAGTATCGCATTTTTCATCATCTTCCAGAGCATCCCTTGTTGCAAAAAGGTTATCGCAGTATTGGCTGCCTGCCATGCACAAAACCTATAACCACCGATGGTGATGACCGCTCGGGACGTTGGGCGGGTCTTGGGAAAACAGAATGCGGCCTGCATACAGAACTTTTCCGAAAGAAAGATCTAGATGCAGTTGAAGCGCAAAAACATTTTTTATTCAAACAGATAAAGGTCTGACGGAATAAAACACTTATCTGTTCATGCGATATGATCATCGCGCTGATGGAGAGAGTCCGTATGAAAGCACAAAAACCAAAAAGAATTGCGGTATTAACTAGTGGAGGAGACGCCCAAGGGATGAACGCAGCAGTACGTTCAGTAATCCGGACGGCGCTTTATAAGGAATTGGAGGTTTTCGCCATCTATGAAGGTTATCAAGGCATGGTTGATGGCGGAGAATGCATACAGAAAATGGATTGGGACTCTGTTGGGGGTATTTTACAAAGAGGCGGGACGATCATTGGAACGGCGCGCTGTGAGGCATTTCGAACTCATGAGGGGCGCCGCCAGGCGGCAAAGAACTTGTTAGAACATGAAATCGATGGCTTGGTAGTGATCGGAGGTGATGGCAGCCTGACAGGTGCTAACACATTCAGACAGGAATGGTCTACTCTGGTTGCTGAATTACTGGAACAACAATTAATCTCAGAGGATGTCGCGACTCGCCATCCCAATTTATATATTGTGGGGTTGGTTGGCTCAATCGATAATGATATGTATGGCACGGATATGACGATTGGAGCGGACTCAGCTTTGCACAGAATCACCGAAGCGGTTGATGCCATTGCATCGACTGCCTCCAGCCACCAACGTACTTTCGTTGTTAAAGTCATGGGCCGCCATTGCGGTTACCTGGCTGTGATGGGCGCCTTGGCCTCGGGCGCGGACTGGGTATTGATCCCCGAGAGTCCACCCGATGCAGATAATTGGGAACAGGTGATGTGCGAGCGGTTAAAAGCGGGTCGGCGGGCTGGACGGCGCGATTCGATCGTTATCCTGGCAGAAGGAGCACATGACCGGCATGGCAACCCAATAGGCTCTACACACGTTCAGAAGGTTCTTGAGGAGAGCCTGGGAGAGGAAGTACGGGTCACTGTGCTGGGACATGTCCAGCGAGGCGGCGCTCCAAGCGCTTTTGATCGCAATCTTGGCACCCAAATGGGTTATTATGCAGTAGAGAACTTAATCAACTCGACACCAGAAAGTGAACCACAGGTAATCGGTTTACATGGCAACCGATTTATCACAACGCCTCTCATGCATTGTGTTGAGAAAACGCATACCATTGCCGAAGCAATTGCGAACAAGGATTTTGAACAGGCTTTAGAACTTAGATCCGGCAGTTTCAAAGAAGCTTTTCGAACACTGAGAACATTTGTACGCGCTTT
>CAZVRZ010000064.1:0-17368 GCA_964629965.1 uncultured Anaerolineaceae bacterium | reverse complement strand
TACCACACCCGTCTCAACCAGGACAAAAACGCTTACGTTTTGGCGTGTTAAATGCTGGAGCTCCTGCCCCCGGCATGAACAACGCATCGCGTTCGGCAATTCGATTGGGCCTGGATCAAGGTCACCAGATGTTTGGTATCCACAACGGCTTCGAGGGCCTGGCAGACGAAGAAATCCAGGAAATGAATTGGATGAGCGTAAATGGCTGGGCTGCTATGGGAGGTTCAGAATTAGGCACCAGCCGCAAGGTTCCGAAGGGCAGCGATCTCTATGCGATCGCACGGACCATAGAAAAATATAACTTGCACGGATTACTTGTGGTAGGTGGATGGAATGCGTACGAAGCTGTTCATATACTACAAAACGAGAGTGTTAATTTTCCGGCCTTTAACATCCCAATGATCTGCCTGCCTGCTACAATCAATAACAACCTGCCAGGCACAGAAGTGTGTATCGGAGCAGATACTGCTTTAAACTCAATCGTTGAAGCCGTAGATAAAGTTAAGCAATCGGCTGTAGCAGCCCGTCGTTGTTTTGTAGTAGAGGTGATGGGGCACTATTGTGGTTACCTGGCGCTGATGAGCGGACTGGCAACAGGCGCCGAAAAGATTTATTTACACGAAGAAGGTGTAACTCTTAAAGAATTACAATACGATGTAGAAAATCTTGTCCAAGGATTCCAAGGCGGAAAACGCCTGGGGCTAATGATCCGTTCCGAGTATGCCAATCACGTTTATACCACACCATTCATGTGCGCAGTATTTGAAGAAGAAGGACACGATCTCTTTGATGTACGCCAAACGATTTTAGGGCACATGCAGCAAGGAGGTGATCCATCTCCATTTGACCGAATTATGGCTACACGTCTTGCGAAACAGTGTATCGACTTCTTGATCGATAAGGCTCAAAATGGCAGTAACTTTAAAGCCTTTATTGGTATGGAAAAAGGCGAGATTAAATTTCATGACATCGAGGAATTTCCTCGAATGGCCGATATGACTTACCAGCGTCCTAAAGAGCAATGGTGGCTAAGCATGCTACCGATTGCCGCATTACTATCAACTCCACAACCAGAAAACTAGTTAAACGATCAATGGTTTTTAAGCGCTCATTTGCTCTTACCCTACTGATCTCGATCATCGTTACTGCTGCATTTTTTACCGGTTACCAATCTCACGCCCGGCAAGTTGAAAGCCCCGGCTTGCCTGTGCTGTTTGAAGCCTATGAATTGTTGACCGCTTATGGGCTCAAAGAGCCGCCTGCAGAACCTGCTCTGGAATATGGCATGATCCGAGGCATGCTGCAAGCATACAGCGAGCCATACACTTCCTTTTTTGAACCAGCACAACATGAACTTAGTAGTAACAGTTTGCAGGGAAGCTTTGGTGGAATTGGCGCCAGTCTGACAAAAGATAGCGAAGAATTTTTTATTTTACTGCCCTACCCCGATGGCCCGGCTGCCCGAGCAGGTATCCTTGATGGGGATCGGATCATCTCCGTTGATAAACTGCCGGTGACGCCGGAAATGGATCGAGAGATGGTGGAAGCCGCTCTTAGTGGAAAAGTAGGCAGTCGTACATACCTTGTCTTCGCGCGTCCACCAGACTACACAACCCACGAAGCGAGTATTGAACGTGTTGAGATCGCCCTACCATCGGTAACCTGGTACCTTGCACCTGGAGAAGCCAGGTTGGGCGTGATCAAAGTGAATTTGATTGCAGCAACCTCGAAAGATGAAATTCAAAGAGCTGTAAACGATTTGCAAAAACGCGGGGCTCAAGCCTTTGCTTTAGATTTGAGGGATAACTATGGCGGGCTGCTCACAAGCGGCATCGAGATCGCCCGGTTGTTTTTGAAAGAAGGCACCATTATCGAACAGCAATACAAGGGGAAACCTGTCGAACAGTATCGGGTTGATAAGCCTGGCCCCCTGGTGGATATTGCAATTGTCGTATTGGTCAACCATAACACAGCCAGCGCAGCCGAGATCGTTGCGGGAGCCCTTAAAGCACACGATCGAGCAATTCTGATTGGGTCGGCAACGTATGGTAAAGATACAATACAATTAGTGTACGAATTAAGTGACCACTCCAGCATGCATATCACTGCCGCACAATGGTGGGTGCCAGGTCTTGAACCAGCTATCGGTAAGGGTGGGCTTCAACCAGATATCATCGTCTCAGACGAAAACACGACTGGAGACCCTATTCTGCAAGCAGCTATTCAATCCCTATTTGTGCCATAACTCCTGAACAGTACTTGCCGGGTGTGTTAGAATAACCTCATGGATATAAAAGTTGTTGCAACGAACCGTAAAGCCCGGTTTGAATACTTTTTACTGGATACCTTCGAAGCCGGAATCGCTTTGCTTGGAAGCGAAATAAAATCCGTGCGCGCCGGGCAAATCAGCCTGGCAGAAGCATACGTCAGGCTAGATGGACAAGAAGCCTGGTTGGTTGATGCACATATTGCGCCGTACGAACAAGCCAATCGCAATCAACACGATCCGCGCAGAGAACGGCGTTTGCTGTTACACCGATCTGAGATCCGTCAACTCTGGAATACAGTACGCCAGAAAGGCGTGACGATCATTCCTGTGCGCGTTTACATGAAAAAGGGGCGAGCCAAGGTCGAAATAGCAACTGCCCGCGGTAAAAAACTATACGACAAAAGAGCAGAGATCGCGAAACGCGATACGCAGCGAGAGATCGAAAGAGAATACCGAGGAAAGTATTGAGCCTTTGATCTGAATAATGAAAGATATCATTGCACTGATCATAACCTTAATATTGGCGATATCCTGGCTGCGCTTGTGCGACTTTGCCGCGCATAGAGGCTGGATAGACAGCGCTCTCAGTCGTAAAATAATCCACATTGGCACCGGCCCTATTTTTGTTCTGTGCTGGCTGCTATTTCCGAACGACAGCGGACTGGCGCCTTACCTGGCAGCAATTGTTCCATTTCTCATTACAGTACAATTCGTGTTAGTTGGAACGGGCGCCATCAAGGATGAGGCTGCTGTAAAAGCCATGTCGCGTACGGGAGATCGGCGGGAAATTTTACGCGGACCTCTCTTTTATGGAATTATTTTCGTTATATTAACCATCCTATACTGGAAAAATGTTCCTACCGGTATCATAGCGCTTATGTTGATGTGCGGCGGGGATGGGTTGGCAGATATTTTGGGCCGGAAAATAAATTCGCCGCGACTTCCCTGGAACAAGAGAAAATCCATCGCGGGGACCTCCGGCATGTTCCTGGGTGGAATCATGCTATCGGCGATAATCGTAGGAATATATGTGGCTGTGGGGATTTTTCCAGGCAACTTGATTGAGTATCTGCCTGCCTTATTTTGGATTTCTACAGCCGGAACGATTGTTGAATCTTTGCCTCTCAAAGATATCGATAACATCACCATCACACTGGTAGCTGTGATCTTGGGAGAGTTATTCTTTTAGGCAAGTAAAGCTTATCAGATCACTTTTCCAGGCAGATCTTGCGCGTCTGTTCTACATCCTGGTGGAGTTGCCGTATTAAGGAAGACACATCAGGAAAACGACGTTCATCCCGCAAACGCCGCAAAAATTGAAGGCAGATCGTTTTTCCATATAGATCACCAGAATAATCTAGAATATGCGCTTCAACGTGAGGGGCAACAGCCAGTCGATCAAAAGTTGGTCGAACACCAATATTGACCGCAGCAGCTTTGACAGTTTTATCGATCACCACCTGGCAAGCATAAACACCGGCAGTAGGGATTATTTTACATGGATTGGAAGATAAATTTGCGGTTGGAAAACCAAGAGTACGGCCGCGCTGATCGCCCGTCATAACCTGTCCGCACAATTGATAAGCTCTTCCAAGCCAACGCTCAACTGTTTCTACGTTTCCTCGAGCTATTTCCTGGCGCACCCGGCTAGAAGAAAGAACCTCTCCCTCCATGCTGAATAAATCTGTAGCATGAACTTGAAATCCGATCTCGCCTGCCAGGTTTTCTATGGTCGCAACATTTCCTTCTCTATTCCGCCCAAAAGCAAAATTACAACCCACGAACAAGTGGGTGAACCGAAGGCAGCTATGAAGCATGATCAAAAAATCACGTGCAGACGTCTCAGCAAGGCCGAGGTCAAAGGGTAGAGTTATTACCGCGTCAACCCCCGCGGCTTCCAGGCGAATTATTCTCTCTTCGGTTGTGTCAATACAGTAAGCTCCCGTGCGCCTACCTAAGACCACCGCAGGGGAGGGGTGAAAAGTCAACACGACCCCTGGAACTCCAACAGCATGAGCTCCAGAAGTCACTTCATGCAATAGTTTCTGGTGTCCCAGGTGAACTCCATCGAAAGAGCCAATTGTGACCCAGGCATTATTTAACAGTATATGATCAAGCGATGTATAGTGCTGAAACATAAATAAATACAGCGCTAAGATCAGGTTATCTGAACAGGAAAATCTCAGGATGAGAAGAAAACTTTACGAGGTTGCCATTCGTTAGTAGCAGTGTCTACCTCAAGCAGAGCAACCAGGTCACCCTGTTCACTCACACCACGCGCCCAGTTCGCCGATTCGGGTTCTGCCGGCACACGATGTCCATGACGAACAAGCTCTACCTGATCCGCATCCAACTCAACCATAGGCCAATCACCTAATGCCTCGGCGGCTGGGATAAGATACCGGTACCAATCTCCTGCCATAAAAGCTTCTTGTAAACGCCGCAGAGGAACCGCATCTCGTAAAGTAAAACGCCCGCTCTTTGTGCGCCGTAAGCCAATCAGATGAGCGCCACAACCTAATGCAGTCCCTAGGTCATTCGCCAGGGAACGCACATAGGTTCCCGATGAACAGAAGACATCGACCACTGCTTCAGGCGAGGCCCATTCCAGCAATTCCAGGCTATATACGTGGATTTTTCGAGGTTGTAGTAACACTTCTTCCCCTTCTCGCGCCATCTCATAGGCCTTGCGACCATTAACTTTCACCGCAGAATATGGAGGGGGAACCTGTTCAATCTCACCGACAAACGTCTGAAGAGCATTGTCAAACTTCTCCTCATCAACATCATCAACATCATCGACAGAGGCGGTTTGAACCACTCTACCTTCAGAATCGTAAGTATCCGTGGAACTGCCCAAGCGAATTGTTGCCTGGTATCGTTTATCCGAGGCAGAAACATATTCACTTAGTCGCACAGCCGGACCTATTAAGATCACCAGAACACCAGAAGCACGCGGGTCTAAGGTTCCTGTGTGACCTGCACGCCGAATGCCCGTACCTCGCCGAACAACTTGAACAACATCATGTGATGTCATTCCGATCGGTTTATCAACAACCAATACCCCCGAAACTACATTATCACTTTCATCCTCTCGATTCATCTCAAATTCCCTTTGCTAGTGTGATAGTATCACTATTGTTTTTGTAGGTTACGGCACAAATAGGAGGGTAAGAACACCCCCCACCTATCATAGATAAATTATACAAGTAATTGTTTTGTAGAAGCCAAAACCTTCGATTGAATTTCAAACAAAGCGCCTTGAAGCTCAGCGCCTGCCGCTGCTCGATGGCCCCCACCACCAAATTGCATAGCAACTTTAGACACATCTACATCCATAAGCGCTCGCCAACTTACTTTTACGAGCCCATCTGGCTGTTCTACAAAGATAACTGCTATCTTTACATCTTTTATACCACCAAGAAGGTTAATAAGATCAGCATCATCATTGCCAGGATATTCTACCGTAAAACGGTCTGCGAGTGTTAATGTTGTCCAGACAATTCCATCATCGCGTTGTAATGTCGACAACCCCGCTCCCCAATATTTAATGGCAGTAAATGAACGTTGGAGCAGTGCCTGGTGATATAGTTGGGGCAACCGGGCGCCCATTTCGCAAAGATCAGCAGCGATACGAAGTGTCTTTGGATTGACACTACCCGTGCGAAATCCTATGGTATCCGTTAAAATGCCAGTCATCAGCGCATCCGCTACTGCTTGAGATATCGGAAACTTCCAATTCTTAAGTAATTCTGCCAGCATCTCGGCAGTAGAAGCAGCATCACTCTGCACCAAATTCACTCGAGCAAATAGTGTGTTCGTGATGTGATGATCAATGTTCAAATCCAGGTTGTAGTTGCCATCTCCAAAAGGGACAATCCTCTTAGGCTCCGCGCTATCAACTGCCACAATCAGGTCAAAACTTCCGTGAGCAGAAACCTGGATCTTCTCACTATATGGTAAAAAGCGTAAAGCCTCCGGCAAGCCATCACTCACAACCATGACAACTTGTTTGCCAGTCAACTCCAACGATAGGCCCAAGCCCAGCAGCGAACCAATTGCATCACCATCCGGCCGAACGTGCGTAACGATCAAGATTCTTTCGGCCTGGAGAAACATCAACCGGGCTTGCTCCTGAACATCAAGCATCATTCTTTTCATCCTGTATCGTTTTGATCAACTGCTCAATCACCTCGGCCCGATCAAAGGTAGGATCCCAATGAAAACGCAACCGTGGAAAATGCCTCAGGTCAATTCGATGAGCTAATTCGCTGCGCAAGAATCCCTGGGCACGCTCTAGTCCTGCTAAGGTATCAGCAGAATGGGTTGAGCCTTGGTAAGATGAAACATAAATATCGGCGAACGCCAGTTCGCGATCCACCGTTACGTCTGTAATAGAAACACCATTTAAACGTGGATCCTGAACTTCCTTCACTAAAAGGTTCGATAGTTCATCCCGGATACGTTCCGAAATCCGCACAACTCGCGCTTTTGAAACCAACTTTCTCTCCTGGTCAGATCAAACCTGACTTACTTTCTCGATTATGTAACATTCAATTACATCGCCGGGAACAATCCCGTCAAAACCTTTCAAGCCAATACCACACTCAAAACCCTGGCGCACATCCCGCACATCGTCTTGAAGGTGTTTTAGAGAGCCGAAATCGCCCTGGAACACAACCTCGCCACGTCGCAAGAGACGAGCCTTGGCATTACGGCGGATCTCACCGCCAGAGACCACACATCCGGCAATATTTCCGACTTTGGAAATTTTAAATACCGCTCGCACATCGGCATGGCCGATCACAATCTCTTTTTCTTCAGGCGCAAGCATTCCCTTCAATGCTTTTTCGATATCTTCTATCATTCGATAAATAATATCGTATAAACGGATGGACACTCCCTCGGTATCAGCTAAACGGCGAGAAGCGGCATCAGCCTGTACATTGAAACCTATTACAACAGCATGAGATGCAGAAGCAAGCATCACATCATTTTCACCAATGTTACCGGTCTCGGCATACAGGATATTGACCTTAATGTCACCTTTGCCAAGATCCTGGAGAGAAGAAATGAGGGGTTCCAGCGATCCTTGCACGTCCGCTTTTACAACCAGGCGTAATTCCAAAACATCGCCAGCCTGAAAACGATCGTATAGCTGCTCGAGAGTGATCCCTGCTTTATTATCAACAGATACGGCGTCTTTGGCTTGCTGACGTTCGGCGGCAAGCAAGCGGCCTTCGCGTTCCGAAGGCATAACCTGAAACAGTTCACCCGCTGCAGGCACATCATTCAATCCCATCACCGAGACAGGAGTTGCCGGACCAGCTTTTCGCACGCGTCGACCGCGATAATCAAAGAGAGCCTTGAGGCGGCCACACGAGTTCCCTGCAACCACAACATCTCCTACACTCAAAGTGCCATTTTGAACAAGTAAGGTAGCCAACACCCCCATCGATTTATCGACGCGCGCTTCGATCACGGTACCGATGGTTTTTCCATCAGGATTGGCCAAGATCTTTTGGTTGTCCGCTACCAACAAAATGGCTTCAAGCAAATCATCAATGCCGATCTTTTGCTTGGCTGAAAGAGGCACCACAATGGTGTCGCCATCCCATTCATCCGGGATCAGCTCGATTTCGGCAAGCTGCTGTTTTACCCGGTCAGGGTCAGCATTTGTTCTATCAATCTTATTCATGGCGACAATGATAGGAACTTTGGCTGCTTTGGCGTGAGAAGCAGCCTCCTTGGTCTGTGGCATCACGCCATCATCTGCCGCGACAACCAATACAACAATGTCAGCTCCCTGCGCCCCACGCGCCCGCATGGCAGTGAAAGCCGAATGACCTGGCGTATCCAGAAAAGTGATCAGGCGACCATTTAATTCTGTTTGGTATGCGCCAATATGTTGCGTGATGCCTCCTGCTTCATCGCCAGCCACATTCGTTTTGCGGATAGCATCTAGAAGCGATGTTTTCCCGTGATCGACATGTCCAAGGATTGCCACCACGGGAGGCCTGGGCTGCAAACGATCTGGCGGTTCTGACAAGATTACTTTCCGCCAAAATGGAATTTCGCCCGTGTCTAACTCGGAAGTTTCTTGAGTTTCCAAAGTGGCATCGTACCCCATTTCGGCAGCAACAATGGCCGCAGTATCAAAATCAATTTGCTGATTGATATTGGCCATAACCCCATTTGTCATCAACGTTCGAATAACATCAATGGGGCTGGCATTAATAGATTGAGCTAATTCACGGACAGTTATGGAAATGGGAAGCTCGATTGTCTTCGTTTTTTGTCCACTCTCGCTCATACAGTACCTCCAGTAAGCTATTTCGAATAGACCCCGATGAGCAGGTAAGACAAAAAGATCATCTAAACCAGCAGAGTTGCGGTAACCAAGTTATGCGCGCTCTCAAACAATCATTTCGCCACTACCCATCGAGGCCACTCGCATCTGAATGCTTCTCAGATCGTACAGGCCCTTGAATTAATGGAGAGGGTGAACCATTTGGCAGTGAAAGCATAAAAGCCTTCAAGCGTTCTCGATCGTCCGGCGTCAATTCAGTTCTTAAGGCATGAGCCAAAGGTCCTTGTAAACCTTGCTCCCAACAAGAAAGCTGATCATGCAAATAAGCCCCCCTGCCCGCTAATTTGCCCGACAGATCGATCTGCACTCCAGCAGGAGTGCGCACAACTCGTATTAATGACCGCTTTGAAAGCACTTCTCGACAACCCACACAGGTGCGCTGCGGGATGTGCTTTCTTCTCATATTCTTACGGGGCACCTTTTTTCTCTATACGTTCCAGTTATCTTCCCAATCAGAGTCGCCACGCTTGCGCTTACGCTTCACAACCGTGATGTCCCGATCTGGATCATATACAACTTCCACGAACTTGCGTTTCTTGCCTTTATTACCCTTCTTGCCCTTCTTCGATCCCAATTCGTCTTCGTCTTCATCTTCATCTTCTTCTTCATCTCGATCGAAGATTTCTGGGCGGATTGCAAATATATCACCCAATACTTCTGCTTCTTCCGGTTGTCCGGGTTGTTGTCCTTCTTCACCTACCTCAACCAACTCAGGCGCTTGTTCCTCTGCATCTAGAACCTGAACAGCCTCAACTTCTGAAGCTGCAATTTCTGAGACAGGCTGTTGTTCCACGGCAGATTGATCCGCAGCCGCAGCTTCAGCGACTTCGACAACCGTTGTGGTTTCAGCAGATGTCATTCCAGCATCAACAACATCGACTTCTGCTGCAGCAGGCAGCGGCTCTTCTGTAACGGCCAACGGCTCAGGAAATTCTAGAGCAGATAGAACTGACTTGATTTCATCCATAGCACGCGGCCCTACACCATCCAAGGCCAGGATCGTATCTGGGTCAAGTTTAAGCTGAAGCATCAGTGTCCCAACGGTATCATACCCGGCTTCGCTCAGCATATTATACAGACGATCTGAGAATGGCAAATCGACCAAGGACATTTCAAAGGCGGCGGGATTAATTGTGCTGCGCATTTCCGCTACGCGAGCATCTTCTGCAAGGCGAACAGCATCGCGCTGTCGAAGGATACCGCGCTCAACACGATCAACAAATTGAGACAACACCTGATATTCTTCTGGAGTAACTGGACGCCCTTCAGCCTTCTTTGCCAGAATGGTTTCAATCTGCGAAATGATGTCAGTCTCGCGCTCAAGCATAAATGCGTAATCTGGATCGCGTTGCAATTTATTTAAAGCATCAGATGCTGCTTCTGGCAAGCTCTTGATATCGATACGCCAACCGGTTAGCTTAGCAGCCAAGCGAGCATTCTGCCCATCACGACCAATTGCTAAGCTAAGCTGATCCTCGGGAACCACCACAGTAGCGGTCTTGGCACCGCGCGTATGGTCATTGAGATAAACACCATTCACGCGGGCCGGGCTGAGAGACTTAGCAATATAAGCGGCAGGATCAGGATTCCATTCAATCACATCGATCTTTTCATCATTGAGTTCGCGTACGATCGCTTGGATACGTACGCCGCGAATACCAACACAGGCTCCTACAGGATCTACAGCGGGTTGTAATGCTGCAACAGCAACCTTTGATCGTTGGCCCGGTTCACGCGCAATTGAACGTATCTCAACCAAACCATGATAAATTTCGGGAACCTCATTTTCAAGCAATCTACGCAAGAAATTACGATGAGACCGAGAAAGGATGATCTGAGGGCCTCTCGGCGACTGCTTGACTTCTAGCAAAAGCGCCTGGATGCGATCATGAACGCGGAAACGCTCACCAGGCACTTGCTGATTGCGCGGCAATACACCCTCGGCTTTCATGTCAAGTCCCATGGCGGCTCCTTGGGGAGTCATAGCCTGGATTACACCAGAGACGATATCGCCAAGTTGTTTGCTGAAAAACTCGGTTTGAGTTTCGCGCTCTGCCTCGCGAATTCGTTGTTGAATAACTTGCCGAGCAGTTTGAGCAGCAACTCGCCCAAAATCCTTAGGCGTCGATTCAACAATGATCATACCGCCGAGTTGAGCATCAGCGTCAACAGCAGTGGCATCGTTCAAAGACACTTCCGTGCGCTCATCTTGGACAACATCAACGATCTCTTTTTCAGCGTAAATAACCACGCGACCTGTTTCAGGATCGATCTTGGCATCTACGTGCTGGGCGTTCGAGGCGTTTACATCACGCCGATACGCTGACACCATAGCAGCTTCCAATGCCTGTAAAATAACTTCTTTCGGCAACTGTTTTTCTTCTAATACTTCATTGAAAGCCAGGATAAATTCGTTCTTCATTCCTTCTCTGTCTCCAAAAACTCTTAACATCAATGCCAGAGGGCCTATTACGCAAGAAAAGTGGGGCCGGCCCACTTTTCGCCTTCGATGCTATATCATTGACCCTTAATGCTCTTAAATTTTAGCACGGAAGTTCAGGGCTTGCAAGGGCAATTACAAATTTTTTTCCATCCGCCAGGCAGGCTCGAAAACTTCGCACCGGTTACCTTGATGATCAATATAAAACCAATGGCCCGATTCGGGAGATGTGATTCGATAACCCATACGCTCATATAAACGAATGGCAGATAAATTGTCACGGCCCACATTCAACATCGCAAATTGGTAACCGCGTTGGCGTAGATCTTTTTCTACAACGCCCAGAAAATACTCCCCTAGCCCACGATTACGAAATGCCGGCCGTATGCGAAATCCATAGATATAGGCTCGCATAACCCCATCGGCAAGCTCTGATCGACTACTATGCAATGACACCAATAATTGCCCCACCAGACCCTTCTCGGGCAACTCCATGATCCAGATAATACCATCACCATTCTGGGCCATCTCATAGGCATCTTGATACATACGGCGGAAGTGAATATATTCCCCCTCCCACTCCAAACTGATCAAATCTTTCTGTTCCGCCTGACGGATTTGAGTCGAAGCGATCAGGTGGTTATCCACTACGTGCATAACCATCCTCCGCCAGTAACATGTCAAGAAGCTCTGCTTCTTCGGCTGCTGTAAGTATCTCGCCATCCAGCCAGGCAGAACGTAAACGATGCAGGATCTTTTTATAAATAGGGCCAGGAGGAATGCTTCGAGATCGTAAATCTTGCCCGTTGATCACCGGGGTTACATGCCGCCATTGCATAATGAAATTTGCCAATTTTTGTTTAATTTTGGGCTGCTTGGATATCAGCAAGACAGCATATATCGATAACAGAGGTTTATCTTCCAGCAATTCACAAATTTGACTTGGAGCCGCACGATTGATCTTTGGCTGCATCTCCCACACAGAATGAGCAGCGATCAGGTTATTGACCATTGAACTTGGGTGGCGAATATGCTTACATATCGACCGAATTTGAGTTTCCGATGAACGCATTAGCCACAACATGTAGGTTAATTCACGCCGTTTCAGGAGCCAATCATTTTCTTCATCTTCTTTCTTTAATATTCCCCACTCGATTCCTGGTTTATTCTGACGTAAAACTACCAAATCGGCAGACAATTGATCATTCCAAGACAAATAGGGATGAATTGCTTTAAGCAATTGCAACTCTTCCAAACGATTCAATATTTGCGAAGCATGAACCTCATCCAGGATGTGGTCCAATTCATGATGGATCCGTTCTCCCGAAACACGTTCTAAAAGGTCGAGCGCCTGCTGAAGCAGGTCCAGGGTACGATCCTCAATCCGAAATGCAAAACGTTGTTCAAATCGAACCGCACGTAAGATGCGGGTGGGGTCATCGACAAAAGACAAGGAATGCAAAATCCTGACCAACCCTCGTTGCAGGTCATTCAGACCTCCCCAATAATCATGAAGCTCACCAAAATGTCTCCCATCCAGACGCAAGGCTAATGTGTTAATCGTAAAATCACGCCGGTGCAGATCGAGCTTGATACTACCCCTTTCAACCGTGGGCAACGCAGAAGGATGGGTATAGAATTCGGTACGCGCAGAGATCAGATCGAGAAACTCGGGAAATGTAGATTGTGTTCCGCTGGTAGCAGAGGGGGCCAAACCTAAAGAGCCATCTTTTATCGACAAAGATGGACTAAGATACCATTTAGCTGTGCCAAACTGTGAGTGTGTTTTTAGCCGCCCGCCATATTTAGCTACCAACGCCCGGGCTAAAGAGATAGCATCGCCCTCCACAACAATATCAAAATCAAAACTGGGCTTCTCCAAGATCAAATCACGGACAAATCCCCCCACCACGTAGGCCACCAAGCGTTGGTTTTGTGCCTCAGCAGCTACAGTCGTTAATAACGCCAGGCGCTCTGCTGGTAAAACTTCTTTCAACTTTTCCCTCAAATTTAAGTTGTTGACAGTTTCACCAGAGGATGTTAATGTTTTTAGAATATCCGTGCGAGTAACAATTCCAATGATTACATCCGTTTCTGGGTTGAGAACGGGTATCTGTCCCCAACCAGTGTCCACCATTTTTCGTTGCAACACTTCTATTGAATCGTCGGGATAGATCGTTACTTCGCCTGCATCCATCAACTTCTCTGCAGTGGAATTTAATTTATGCGCAAGAGCCCGATCGACCGCACGACGGGTCAGCAAGCCAATCACCTTCCCCTGGCGCACAACCGGATATCCCTCATATCCAAAACGCTGCATACGCTGCGCAGCTTCGTGAACCGTAGCAGTTGGTGCCAACACTTGTGGGCTAAGCGACATAAGCTGTGCCACGGTCACGGCCGGCTGTATGGTCTGATTCAGCCATTCTATAAGCTCACGTGAAACATCTTCTAAGCTACGATCTCTTATCAAGGCAGCGGCTGCACGATCATGGCCTCCACCGCCAAAGTGAGCGGCAGCTTGTGAGACATCAATATGATCAGTCGCAGACCGGGCGATCATCTGAATCCCACTGCGAGTGGTAACAATCATAAAGAGTGCGTCCGGCTCTAAAAGATCTCGGAGTTTATGCGCGATCGTGGAAAGTTCCTCTTCCATTTCCACAGCAGAACCGGCAGCAATCACAATCGAATGTCCTAAAATCTTTTTCACTTGTGCGTGGCCACGCAACTCATCATATAACTGTTGCTGCGCTAACGAAAGTGGATGGTTCAAAAAGTCTGCTGCAATACGCAAATTGGCGCCTTGCTCCAGGGTAAAAGAGGCTGCTTGCAAATCCCGAGCGGTTGTGCGGCTATAGGTTAATGAACCGGTATCCTCGTAAATACCCAATAAGAGAAGTGTTGCCTGGATAGCACTTAAGTGTGTATCTCTTTCGCGTAAAGCCTCGATAAGCAAGGTTACAGTAGCACCCACTTCGCTGATCATTGCGGTCCAATCAGCCGGAAAATCTTGCCGTTTGGGGTGATGATCTACTACATGCACACTTGCAGATGAAATCTTTCCTTTTACCGTGATGAGTGACTGAGTATCGACCAGGCAAATCGAATCAACCGACGTAGACGGAAGGTCACGCAATTCATAGAAAGGCAATTCAGCGCCATATATCGTCAGGAATGCTCTAACGTTCCTATTCATACGATGCGGCAGGACGGGCAAAGCAGTTTCATCAAGCAAATAGGCCGCCAATAGTGACGCTAACGCATCGAAATCAGCTTGTTCGTGGGTTAGGATCAATCTCATACAATAATTTTAATCTAAAATAGAACAAGCTCGATAACAAGTTACCGTTTTATAGAAATCCAATCGTTTATACCATCCCCTAACCAGTTCCAACCAATACAAAATAATATCAGAGCCAGAGTTATCGGCAAGAATGCCCACCAATAAGTCAGAGGATTTCCCCCAGCACCGATCACCCAATTACGGGCGATTACAAGCATCTGCCCCCATGGCGATCCACCGCCCAGGCCAAGATACGTGAATGTAGATTGCAGAATAACCAGGCCGCCTACATCGCGGGCTGCCAGCACCAGAGCCGGAGAGAGGGAATTGGGTAATAAATGTTTTATCAAAATTCTCCCATTGCCAGCACCTAAAGCCTGCGCTGCTATCACAAAATCAGTTCCTTTTACCCGATAAACCGCGGCATGCGTAAGGCGAGCGTAAGGCATCCATGACAATAGTATCAAGGCTATAAATACCGGATCCAGGCGCAACAAAAAACTTTGCCACGCTCCAGGTTCCCCTTCGGTTTGTAGTAGACCGCCAACAGAATATAAGCTCGCTCCCGAGTTTACCAACGCTGTCAATCGCATCTGGTTCAGGAAAACGATCGCAGCAATAACCGGAAAAGCCAGGAAAGCATCACTGATGCGCATCAAAACTTGTTCAACCCATCCGCCCAGATAGGCGCTGGTTGCACCTAATATGATTCCAAACACGCCGGCAACCAAAGTAACAACCAGGCCAAATCGAAAAGCATTCCGAGTCCCCCAAACCAACGTATAGAAAACATCTAATTGTCCTCCCACTGTTCCCAACAGGGCCTTCTCATCAGGTGGACGCGGAATATGATCGGTGGATCTTCCAATTTGTTTGAAGTTGGGAGGATTTTTGTGATCGGGAGGTTCTGCCCAGAGCGGGGCGAAAACCGCCAGAGCAACAAAGGTCAGCAATAATCCCAACGCCAACCAATTCTGCCATTTACTAAAGTAACGTTGCCAATACTTCACAAGAATACCCATCATTGACGAAAGCGAGGATCGATGATCACCTGAACCAGATCTAATACAAACATCAAAACCAAGACAACCAGAACGCTGTAGACAGCAAAGCCCAAAGCAGCTGGGGCGTCGGGCGTGGTAGTTAATCCCCTCACGATCAAATCCGAAACACCATGGAAGTTATAAATAATTTCCACAACAAAAACGCCCGTTACCAACGTTGCAGCGGACAAGGCAGTACTTGCCAGAGCTGGAGCCAGAGCATTACGCAAAGCATGCTTCCACGCCACAGAACGCTGAGAAATGCCGCGCGCTCGAGCCGCTAATATGTATTCTTTACCGTATTCATCCAGCATCGATACACGCATCACTCTTGCAAGCGTTGCCCAATGCGCTAAGCTTAAAGTGAAAACCGGAAGCACAAGGTGTCGAAGAGCATCCAGAGTGACATCCATGCGAGAATTAAGCAGGCCATCTATCGTCAAAAGTCCCGTGTAATTGTGAAAACCAGGATCCGTGACTACAAATCCAATTTCCATGCCCAATCGCTCCGGTGGAAACCAACGTAATGACACATAAAAAAGAGCCAGGAGTACCAATGCCAGGATAAACGTAGGGAATGAAGTTGCCACAAAAGCCAATAAGCGAAACAAAGAATCTCCTGCGCGCTGGTAGTGAGTGCTAGCCAGTACTCCACTGAATAAACCAAAAGGGATAAATAATAGCAAAGAAAATAATGCCAACTCAGCAGTAGCAGGCGTGCGCTGTAACAATGCGCTCAACACATCATCTTGCAAAGTTGGACTGTAGCCCCATGTTCCGGAAAAAAGGCTCGAGAGCCAGGATACATATTGAACAGGAAAAGGCTTATTCAAATGATGACGTTCTATAATTTGCTGAATAAGGTTTTCAAATTGAGCATCCGTCATACGGCTGGAGAGACGCTTTGGAAGATATAGCGTGGCGCGCGTCTCGGGAGGCGAAAGCATTACCCCGGCATACAAGACGGATGTAATAACAACAAATGTAAGAGGAATCGAGATCAGGCGACTGAAAAGGAAACGTAAGATTGGCGACAATTTTATCTCCCAAAAATAGTATAGCTATTATAACCTCAACTATTTACCAGCCCAACAGGTTCATTTCAGTACCAATGTCTCAGTTCTTTGAATGTACTTCGAGGTTATAATCTTTTCATCAACATGGATGTAAAAGAATTAACTGAATTGATGCATCGCTTCGTAGAAGCACAGGGCTGGTATGAGCCTGATAGTAAGCGCCCTCAAACGCCTCGCAACCTGGCAATCTCATTGAACCTGGAAGCAAGCGAGGTTCTGGAACATTTTCAATGGCACGATAACATGGTAGATACTCAGGCCTTGGCAAGCGAATTGGCAGATGTGGCCTTATACCTATTACAGATTGCCAGCCTATCTGGCATCGATCTTGAAAAAGCTGTTCTAGAAAAGCTGGCGATCAACTATGGACGTACCTGGGATGGTGATTTACCACCTGCAGGGAACAAGTGAGCCAAGCTTTTATAAACTATAACAATGCCTCAATCACCATCCATCCTTGAAGAGCCTAGACCTTGGGCATTCTCATATTCCGAATTGGCAGCCGGCTTGCGGCGTTACACGGAAGATCCAACTCTGAACATATTGAGGATCGAAGAGAGTGAGATTCCAGCTTTACGCTCAGCGATGGGCCGTATTCGCGGCCTGCAGGTCCAATGCCAATCTGACAAGGGGAATAGCGTTTTTGATCTGGTAGTTAAGCAACACTTTGGGGCAACTCGGGCCGGTACAGTTAGCGCTGGATGGCGAGAAAGCTCACTATACAGTACGCTTTCAGATCTAATCCCGATCTGTTTGCCCAAACTACTGGCATCATCTCCTCATGGAGAGTGGCTTATTCTCAGCCAACTGCCGGGAGGTTTGCCACCTGAAAAGTGGACTGCTGATGAATATTTTTTCGCTGTCGATGAACTGGCAAGATTGCA
>CAZVRZ010000063.1:0-30991 GCA_964629965.1 uncultured Anaerolineaceae bacterium | reverse complement strand
AGATAGGCCATGACGAGCAGCATCAAGCCCCCCAGCACGAGATCCATCGGGCCGCGCGGTCGCGGAGCCGGGCGCGGGCCGACCTCGCCCGTCAGCGTGACGCCGTGCTCGGCCGCCGCCGCCTGAGCGAGCGCGCCTACCTGGACTCTTTGATCGCCGCCGGGCTGGATCACGTCCAGATCACCCTCGAATCGCACGATCCCGCCATTCACGATGGCATGGTGCGGGCCAACGGCGCCTGGCAGCAAACCGTGGCCGGGCTGCGCCAGGCGCTCGACAGCCGCCTGTACGTGATGACCAACACCACCATGCTGCAAGATAACGCCCCCACCCTGCGCCAGACGCTGGACTTCTTGGGCGAACTGCACACGCCCACCATCGGCCTGAATGCCCTGATCTATTCTGGTCTCGGACTGACGGTGGGCAAAGGCCTGCCCGAAAGCGAGCTGACCCCTCTGCTGGCCATGGCGCAGGAGCGCACCCAAGTTTACGACCAACGCCTGATCTGGTACACGCCCACCCAATACTGCCACTTCGACCCCATGCAGCTCGAGCTGGGCATCAAAGGCTGCACGGCAGCCCTGTATAACATGTGCGTCGAACCCGACGGCGGCGTGATCCCCTGCCAATCGTATTATGAAAGCCTGGGCAATATCCTGGAAAAGGATTGGCCGGCCATCTGGAACCACGAACTGGCGCTTCACCTGCGCGAGCGGCACTACCTACCTGAAAAATGCAGCGGCTGCGCCCTGCTGTCTGAATGCGGCGGCGGCTGCCCGTTGAAACTGGAGGGCGCGGCCCTCCCTATTTTAGAAGGAGTATAAAACTATGCGCATCCTGGTCACCGGGGGAGCGGGTTATATTGGCAGCCACACCTGCGTGGAACTGCTCCAGGCGGGTTATGAAGTGGTGGTAGTCGATAACCTATCCAACAGCAAAGCAGAAGCCTTGCAGCGCGTCCAGCAGATCAGCGGCAAATCGCTGGTCTTTCACCAGATAGACCTGCGCGACCGGCCCGCCCTGCAAAAGGCCTTCCTCCAGCAACCAGTGGACGGCGTCATCCATTTTGCCGGCTTCAAAGCAGTCGGCGAGTCGGTGGCCGAGCCCCTAAAATATTTCAACAATAATATCGGCGGAACCGTGGTCTTGTGCGAAGTGATGTCCCAGCTCGGCATCAAGAACCTGGTGTTCAGCTCCTCGGCCACCGTCTATGGCTACCCGGCCAGCGTGCCCGTGCGCGAAGACGCCCCGCTGCAGGTGCTCAACCCTTACGGCCGCACCAAGCTGGTGATCGAAGAGCTGCTCAGCGACCTGTGCCGCGCCGACCCGGAGTGGAACGTGGCCCGCCTGCGCTACTTCAATCCCAGCGGTGCGCATCCCAGCGGGCGCATTGGCGAGGATCCCACCGGCATCCCCAACAACCTGGTGCCCTACATTGCCCGGGTGGCCGGGGGCCTGTACCCCTTCCTGCGCGTGTGGGGCAACGACTACCCCACCCCCGATGGCACCTGCCTGCGCGATTACATCCACGTGGTAGACCTGGCCGTGGGACACCTGCGCGCCATCGAAAAGCTGCAGACCCATCCCGGCCTGGTGACCTACAACCTGGGCACCGGGCGCGGCTCGAGCGTGCTGGAGATGGTTGCCGCCTTCGAAAAGGCCTGCGGCCAGCCCATCCCTTACCAGTTCCTGGCGCGCCGCCCCGGCGATGCGCCCTCCTGCTATGCCGACCCATCCCTGGCCAACAAAGAGCTGGGCTGGCAGGCGCAGCGCAGTATCGATGAAATGTGCGCCGATACCTGGCGCTGGCAAACGAACAATCCGATCGGTTACGAGTAGCTCCTGGAGGAATGATCTATGACAAGCATGCGTGAAGTGATTCGCCGCTGGTTCACCCCCGCCCGTCCGCTCCCGGCTGGCGTGTATCATTACCAATCGCCGCCCGAGAATCCCCAAAACTACCGCCTCCATCTGCGCCTCGAGCCGGATGGCGCTGGGATGTTGGTGATCAACGCGGCCACCATCCTGCACCTCAACAAGACCGCCGCCGAGTATGCTTACCACCTGGTCAAAGATAGCTCCGAGGCAGACATGACCGAGCAGATCACCCGGCGCTATCGTGTCAGCCACGATCAGGCCCTGGAGGATTACCGCCAGGTGACTGAGCGCATCCAGACGCTGATCGAGACGCCCGACCTGGACCCGCAAACCTACCTGGATATGGAGCGCCTGACGCCGCACGACACCGCCCTCAGCGCCCCCGTGCGCCTGGACTGCGCCCTCACCTACCGCCTGCCGGAAGGCTCCGACCCGGCCGCGGCGCCCACCCGGCGCGTGGACCGCGAGCTGGAAACGGCCGAATGGCTGTCCATCTTGGACCGCGCCTGGGAAGCCGGCATCCTGCACATCGTCTTCACCGGCGGCGAGCCCACCCTGCGCAGCGACCTGCCCGAGCTGATCGCCCACACCGAAGCCAATGGACAGGTGGTTGGCCTGCTGAGCGACGGTCTGCGCCTGGCAGACACCGCTTACCTGGATGCGCTCCTGCAAACCGGCCTGGATCACCTGCTGCTGGTTTTCAACCCCGAGAATGAGCTTTCCTGGCAGGTGCTGGAAAATGTGTTGGCTGCCGACCTGTTCGTGGCAGTTCACCTGACCCTGACCGCTACCAACGCCTCTCAAGCCACCGAGACCCTGGAGAGCCTGGCCCAAAAAGGCGTCAAGGCCCTCTCCTTAAGCGCCATGGACGCCTCGCTGAACGAGGCACTGGCAGATCTTGCCGAACGCGCCGCCGAATTGGACATGGCGCTGGTTTGGGATCTGCCAGTGCCTTATTCCGCCAATCACCCGGTGGCCTTGGATACCAGCGAAGACCACCCGCCTTCCGGCGCCGGGCGCGCCTGGCTATACGTGGAGCCGGATGGCGATGTGCTGCCCGCCCAGGGCATCAATCACGTGCTGGGCAACTTCCTGAAGGATTCCTGGGACAGCATCTGGAGCAAGGTGCGGTGAACCAAGGCCAGCCCAATATCACCGAGCTGACCCTGGAGGTGGTGCGTTCGTCGCCCCAGCCCTTATCCTTCGACGAAATTTTAGAAAAGATCCTTTTCAGCCTGCCCGACCTGCGCAAGGATCCTCGGCGCACGGTGCGGCACGCTATCGCCCAGAGCCGCCTGGTGGCCGTGGCGGTCGATGCGACGCCCAGGCGTTACGGCTGGATGCCGCGCCTGGTCAGCGGCTCGGTCTTGCGCCACACACTAACGGAAAGTGAATTGACAGAGGGCTTTCTCTTCTACACCGAAGAGTTGCGGGGCGCCCTCTTTCCAACATTCTTTGAACAACGCCTGCGCCGCGATCTCTCTCCGCTCGAGCTGCTGCTGCCCGACGGCACGCTGCTGGAGCTGCCTTTGCAGCATCACCACGCCGCCAGTTGGGGCGCCAGGCTGCCCGGCGCCTTCTGGCGCTGGCTGGAGAGCCAGGCGGCCGCTCCTGGCGATCACCTGATCTTTGAAATCCTGAACGGCGAGAACAAAACCTGCGGCATTCACTTCGCTCCGCACCGGGAGCGAGACGAGCAAGCCATCGCCTGGAGGAACCAGGAAGTGCTGCAGGCCATCCTGGCATTTTTGCGCGGCCAAAGAAACAACCCGCCCATCTGGAACACGATCCACTACCTGCTGTCGACCGGACAATACCGCCACCCGCTGCCGCCCGATTCCCTGGCCAAAATCTGGACCGCAGAAAAATTTAGCTCTGTTCTGAAGGGCCTGCCCCGAGGAACGAAGGGCCCGCGCGGCCTGCTGGACCTGAGCTTCGGGCTGCCGGTGGAGTTGGAGGAGTGAGCATGGATTGGCACGCCCGCTACCTGCAGCAAGCCGGCTGGACCGGCGGGATCCGGCAGTACCTGTACAATAAAGCTGGTCTTGCCCAGGCGCGCCGGGTGTTGGATGTGGGCTGCGGCACGGGCGCGCTGCTGCTCGATCTGCCGCTCCACACCTCCGCCCAGGCTCACGGCCTCGATCTGAATCGGGAACACCTCGCCGAGGCCCGCCGCCACGCCGCCCAGGCGCACTATACGCAGGCCGACGCCGCCCACCTGCCCTACCCGGACGGCTGTTTCGAGGCTGTTTTTTGCCATTTCGTCTTGCTGTGGGTGAGATCGCCCTTGCAGGTTTTGCAGGAGATGAAGCGCATCACCCGCCCCGGCGGGGCGCTGCTGGCACTGGCCGAACCCGATTACGGCGGGCGCATCGATTATCCCAGCGAGCTTGCCCAGGTCGGCGCCTGGCAGGCGCAGTCGCTGCGCGCCCAATCAGCCGATCCCGAGATCGGCCGCAAGCTGCGCGGCCTGTTCGCCGCGGCCGGGCTGGAGAGGGTGGAAACGGGTCTTTTAGGTGGGCAGTGGTCCAGCGACATGCAAGCTGCGGATGTGCTCGAATGGCAGGTGCTCGAAGACGACCTGCGCTTCTTGCCGCAGCCGCCGGCCCCCGGCGAAGTCCAGCGCCTGCGCCGCTTGGAGCAGGACGCTCTGCGGCGGGGCGAACGCCTGTTGTTTGTGCCCACCTTCTACGCCATCGGTTTTGTCTAAAGAGTTTCTAGTTCCGCCATCACCGCCGGTATTGCCATCAGCACATCGCCCGCCAAGACCGAGGCCGTGCTGCCCAGCTTGCGCGCCGCAGCCAGCCCGGCGCGCCCGTGGATCCAGGCTCCGGCTGCCGCCGCCTGGAAGGCGTCCAGGCCCTGGGCGCGCAGCCCGGTGATGATCCCTGCCAGCACATCGCCCGTGCCGGCCCGCGCCAGCGCCGGGGTAGCAACCGGGATGACGCCCAGCGTCCCATCCGGTGCAGCGATCACGGTGAAGGCGCCCTTGAAAACCACCACGTGCCCCCATTGACGCGCAAAGCGCTCAGCGATCGCCGGCCTGTCCAGCAGCAGTTCGTCCTTCGGCAAGCCCGTCAGGGCTGCCATTTCGCCGGGGTGCGGCGTCAAGATGGTCTCTGCGGGCAGGCGCTGCGGCCAATCCTTTATGCGGCTCAGCAGTTTCAAGCCATCGGCATCCACCACCAGCGGCGGCAGGCCGGGGTAAAGCTCGGGCTTGGCAGTCCTCTGCGGCGCAAAGCCCAGCGTGGGGTTCTTCGCCGCGCTTTTCGTCAGCAGGCGCTCGATGAAATCGCGCGTCGTGTCTTCCATCCCAAAACCCGGCCCCACCAGCAGCGCCGTGGCCCGGCTCAGGTTGTGTTGCACCACCGCCGCCGCCGGCGCCGCCAACACGCCCATCGCCTCCGGCAAAAGCAGCCAGGTGGCTTCGGGAAACTGGCCCGCCAGGATGGCGTACAGCGGTTCCGGCACGCCCATGGTCACCAGGCCCGCCCCGCTGCGATAAGCCGCCTGCCCGGCCAGCAGCGCCGCTCCGATGTAATTGACCGAGCCGGCCACGATCAGAGCTGCGCCAAACGTGCCCTTGTGGCTGTCCAGCGGGCGGGCAGGCAGCACAGACCGCACCCACTCGCGGTCGATCACCTGCCGGCTGATCGCCTTCCAGGCGTGCAGCTCGTCCAGCGGGCCGATGCGCCCCAGCAGCAGCTCGCCTACCAGGCCTGCCGCGGGCAGCTTGAGCAGGCCCTGTTTCACCGCCGCCATCGTCACCGTCACTTCTGCCGGCAGGCACTCGGCAGCCGCCTCGCCGCTGTCACAGTCCACCCCCGAAGGGCAGTCCACCGCCACGATGTGCAGCCTGTGGTTGAGCGCCAGCCGGGCGTCGCGCCCGAACAAGAACAGGTCGGCGATCTCGGCTTTCAAAGGCAGGCGCACTCCCGTGCCCAGCACACCATCCAGCAAGACCTGGTTGGAGCGCAGCAGCGCGCCGAGCTGCTCGAAGCCCCGGTCGTCCGCCAGCAGGTGCACCGCCCCGCCTGCGCTGCGCACCTGCTCGGTCAGGATGTCGTTCTCCGGGCGCGCCCGCACGATGTAGGCCGCCGCCTGCCAGCCCAATCGCAGCAACTCGGCCAGCGCCACCAAGGCATCGCCGCCGTTGTTGCCCGAGCCGACCAGCGCCAGGACGGTTTTGTTCGTGACCTCTGCATACAGGGCGTGCACGTGCCGCGCCAGGCTGCAGCCGGCATTGTGCATCATCAAATCGTAGCTCAGGCCGTTGGCGTCCGCCTCGGCCTCAATCGCTTGCATTTCCTTTACGCTCACCAGTTTCATAAGGTTCTGCCTCTCGCAGCTCAAATATCTCACTAAAAGCTTAACCTAGTTTAACACTTTTTGGGGTATAGTTACCAGCGAAAATCAAGGAGATCATATGACCAAACCATCTGCGATCGAATACCAGTTCATCAGCATGAAGAAACTGCTCCTGGACAGCGACATCGACCAGGTCAACGCCCTCATGCCCCAGCTCACGGCCAGGCCGCGCAGCCTCACCCGCCAGGACCTGGAACAGGTGATCCGCTTCAGCCACCTGATCTTTGCGCGTGATAAGGAACAGGGCGGCAAAGTGATCGGCATGGCCTGCCTGGTGTGCTATTTTTCGCCGAACGGCAAGCACGGGCACATCGAGGACGTGGTCGTGGACGAGAACTACCGCGGCCGCAACATCAGCATCGAGCTGATGAACCACCTGATCGCCCAGGCCCGGCACCTCAACCTGAAAGACCTGGGGCTGACCTGCAATCCCCAGCGAGTGGTCGCCAACCTGCTCTACCAGCGCCTGGGCTTCCAGCGCCGCGAGACCAACGTTTACCGCATGGAGCTTCAGTCATAACCTATGAGCTTTGAAGCCTTCATTTTTGACATGGACGGCACCATGATCGACGATATGAGCGTCCATAACCAGATCTGGGTCGATCTGCTGCTGGCCTCCGGAGCACAGGTGGATCCGCAAACTTTTCACCTGCACACCTCCGGCATGACCAGCGCCGAGATCATCCAGCGCTACCTGGGGCACCTGCTCAACCCGGAAGAACAACTGCGCTTCGCCGTTCACAAAGAAGAAGTCTACCGCCAGAAGTACTACCCGGCCCCCATGCCCGGCCTGCTGGAATTCATGCAGTCTGCTCGCCAATCCGGCATTCGCCTGGCGTTGGCCACCGCTGCCCCGGTGGAAAACGTGCGCTACATCATGGACGCACTCGACCTGTGGCACTATTTCGATGCCATCGTCACCGCCAACGACATCCGGCGCGGCAAGCCCGACCCCGAAATCTTCCTGACCGCCGCCGGCGGCCTGCAAGTGGAGCCGCACAAATGCCTGGTGTTCGAGGATTCGCCCGGCGGCATCGAAGCCGCCCGGCGCGCCTGCATGAAAACCGTGGTCTTGACCACCATGCTGGCCCCCGAAGAAGTGTGCGACTTGGAGAACGTGCTGGCTGCCTGGCCCGACTTCACCAACCTCTCGCCACAGCGCCTATCCTGAATCAAACAAACGCCGCCGGCCTGCTCCCCGCATTGCCGGCGGCGTTTCGCCCAATTTGCTGTTGAGCGTTGCTACCCCCTGGTAAGTTGGCCATTTGGCTCAACAGCGTATCTATTTCATTATATTAGTCGAATAAACATCACGGAAAGGGTCGCTGCTAGCTATCGCCGCGCTTCATGAAGCGCTCGATCTCCTGCCGCGTGGGGATCGAAGACTGGGCGCCCAGGCGGGTGACCGAGATGGCCGCCGCCGCACTGGCAAAGCGCACCCCCTCCGGCAGCGCCCATCCTTCCATCAGCGCCGCCGCCAGGCTGCCGCAAAAGATATCGCCCGCCGCGGTGGTATCCACGGCTTCCACCCAGAAGGCGCTCACCCAATGCAGCTCATCACCTTGGGCGGCCAGTGCGCCTTGTTCCCCCAGCGTCAGGATCACGGTATGCGGGCCGCGCTGCAACAAAGCCCGGGCGGCGTACTGCGCCGCGGCGCTCTCGTTGACCGGGAAACCGCACAGGGCCTCGGCCTCGTTCTCGTTGACCACCAGGATGTCTATCTTGGCCAGGTAGCTCTCGTCAAAAGGCAAGGCCGGCGCCAGGTTGAACATCACCTTCTTGCCCAGGGAGCGCGCCGTATCGATGGCGTAGTACAACGTCTGCGGCGGGATCTCGAATTGCAGCATAACCAGCTCCGCCTGGGCGATCAACGGGCGCGCCCGGTCGATGTGCTGCTCCGCCAGCTCGTAGTTGGCTCCCGGCGCCACGGCAATGTAGTTCCGGCCAGACTCGCCTGCCATGATCAAGGCCGCCCCGCTGGACGCCTCACCGGCAGTGAACACACCTTCCACGTTGATCCCCGCGGCGAGCAGGTTTTGGCGAATGGCCTGCCCGTGCACATCGTCGCCCACGCAGTTGATGAAGAACACCTGCGCGCCGGCTTTCGCCGCCGCCATCGCCTGGTTGGCGCCTTTGCCCCCAAAGGCCTGCAGGAAAGTTGCCCCGCCGGCGGTTTCGCCTACCCGCGGCAGGCGCGCCATCTTCATGATCAAATCGATGTTCGAACTGCCGATCACGGCGATTGCAGCAGACATAGTAGCTCCTCACTCCTGGTCCATCCCAGGGAAAAAGACTGCCCAAAAGGCTTCCTTCTGGGCAGTCTCATCTCTCTTTGTTGCTCTCAGCGGGTAGCAAAAGGCAAATACACCGCATAATCCCAAACGATCACCGGGTTCACCACCAGCAGCCCGGCGCTGCCCATTTCGAAGTCGCCGCCCGTGCTGTCGCCCAGCGTCCAGGCGCTGTTGGGGTTGCCGACGCCCCAATTGCCATTGACACGGATCACATAGCGATACGTGCCCACCGCGGTGGGGGTGAAAGAACCGCTGAAGACATCGCTGCTGCCATCCTGCCCGCTGTAGGTCATATCGACCCAGGTCCAGGTGGCCGGGTCGGCGCTGGCGCTGCCGTAGCCCACCTGAACGTTCATGCCGCGGCCCACGCCGGCCAGCTCGGTCATGCCGTTCACCAGCACCTTGCCGGTGATATTACCCGTGCTTTGATCGACCGAGACCACCAGCGAGAGCGGGCCGCCCAGTACCACGTTATCGGGCCGCATGGAGCGGTAATCGTGGCGCGTGGCTGGGGCGCTCACCGTCATAGAACGCGTGCCGGAGTCCAACCAGGTGTAGTAAGTGTTAGAGCCCACGCCTATGGCGTAGGAGTATGCATAGGTTCCACCGTACAGGTTGAGGGTCAAGGTGAATTCGCTGGCGTCGCCATTGGGCGTCATCGCCACCTGGTCCGACCCGCTGCCGGTGAAGTTGCCCACCAGGTAGACCGTGTCGCCTGAGTAGACCACATCTTCCAGGTCATGGTAAACGAAGGTGACCGGATGGGTGTTGGCTGAACTGATGGCATGCAGCACGCCCACCTTGCCCTGTTCGAAGGCGCCCCCGTCCAGGTCGCCGTAATGCCAACCGCCGGCCGGGTTGGCAGCGCCCCAGTTGGGATCGAAGCGCACCGCATAGTAGTAAATGCCTGCGGCAGCCGGTGTGAACTGCGCCTGGTAGACATCGCGGCTGCTGCTCTCGCCCTGGTAGCTCATGTCTTTCCAGGTCCAGGCAGCAGGATCGGTCGAGCTGCCGTAACCCAACTGCGCCTTGACGGCCCGGCCGCCGCCCGCGGCTTCGGTCACTCCCTGCATATAGGCCTGCCCCAAGATGGATCCGCTGGAGGTGCCCAGGGTGATCGTGATCGCCGCCGGCCCGGCCAACAGCGCCTGGCCAACCGTTACGCGGCGATATAGGTTCAGCGAGGTGGTGCCGGCCACATCGACCGAGCGCAGTTCGGTGTTCAGCCAGCGGGCATTGTCGCTGCCGCCGGTCTTCACCACGAACCAGTATGCGTGCGTGCCGCGATTCAGGTCGACCGTGGCCTGGAAGATGCTGTAATCCTCGTTGGGCGTCATGCGCAAGGCGGTGCTCCAGTCGTTGAAATCGCCTGCCAGGTAAATGTTCTCGCCGGCGACCACCACATCCTCCAGGTCGTTGTAAATGAAGGTGACCGGGTAGATGTAAGCCAGCACATCCGCCACGCCGGCGTTGGCAATGTCAAAGGTGACGCCGCCGTTCAGGTCGCCGTACGTCCAGCCGGCCGAGCTGTTGCCCGTCCCCCAGTTGGCATCGTAACGGAAGGCATAATAGTATTTACCCACTGCGCCCGGCGTGAACGAGCCGCTGAACACATCATACCCGCCGCTGTCCCCCAGATACGGGGCATTCAGCCAGGTCCAGTTGGATGGCGTGGTGCTGGTGCCAAAGCCAAGCTGCGCCCGGATGCTGCGCCCCGCGCCGCTGCCGTTGGTGACCGCGTCGATGCTCAGCGTGCCGGTGATGGTCCCCGTGCCCTGCCCCAGCTCGATCTGCAGCGCAGCCGGGCCGTTCAGGCGCGCCTCCGCCACGCCGGCGGTGCGGTAGTCGTCCACCGTGATCGCGCCGGTCATGTTCATGCTGCGGTGGGCGGTGTTGAGCCAGTTCCACTGGTCGCCGCCCGATTTGACCACGTACCGGTACTGGTGCACGCCGCCGCTCAGCGGCACGTTCACGCTGAACTGGCTGTAATCGCCATTGGGCGTCATGTGCAGCTCGCTGGTATTCCAATCGTTGAAGGAACCGGCCAGGTAAACTTCTTCGCCCGAGTGCACCACGTCTTCGGCGTCATGATACACGAAGGTGGCCGAGGAGGTGTATACCACTACCGTCGTCTCGGCGGCCACCGCCTGCGTGCTGTTGGTAGCCGTCACCACCGCCGTGTAGGTGCCCACCGCAGCGTACCTGTGGCTGGCAGTGGGCCCGCTGGCCGTACCCCCGTCGCCGAAGCTCCAGGTATATTGGTCCACCGTGCCGGTGGTCACCGTGGCGGTGAAGACCGTGGTGTTGCCCAGCAGCGTGGGGCTGCTGCTTTGCGCCGCCAGTCCGGCGATGGGCTGGGTGATCAGCACCTGGGCATCGTTGAACGGCCCGGGCTTGCCATCCTGGTCGATGATCGCCACCCGCCAGTAATAGGTTTTGCCGTACGGGTAGGTCATCAGCGGCGTGTAGCGCGTGTTGGGCGTGTCGATCATTTCCACCCGCTTGTCGGAGGCCCAGTTGACATCGGTATTGACCTCCAGCCGGTACCTGGCCGCGCCGTTGACCGCGTTCCACACAAAGGTGGGCGTGCCCGCCCCGGAGCTGCCATCCACTGGGCTGACAAGCGTCACCAGCGGGTACTGCTTGGTGAAGGTGACATACGGGCTAAACTCACCCTGGTTGCCCGAGCCATCGATGACCGCCACGTGCCAGAAGTATTGGCCATCCTCATAGCCTTTGGTGGGCGTCCAGCAGGCTTGCTCGGTGATGACCGCATCCATGATCACCGAGAAGGTGCTGTCGCGCGCCACTTCCACGTAGTAGCGGAAGGCGGCGAACACCGGCTGGCCAGCGCTGCTTTGGATAACTGGGTTCCAGCACAGCGTGGGGGCGCGGTTCGGCAAGCCGGAGGGCGCGTGGCGCAGGTTCTGCGGCATCACCAGGTTGAGGGTGAAGGTGCGCTTGGCGCTCCATTCGTTGGTGATCCCCTGGTAGCGAAGGGCGCGCACCCGCCAGGTGTACTCTCCGTTTCGCAGCATATCTGTGGGTGTAAAGGAATTTTGGGCGGTGGGGATGTTCACCGCCGGCGAGCCGAAGCTCGGGTCGTCGTCCACCTGCAGTTCATACGCTTCGGCTCCCTCCACCATGCTCCAGGAGAAGGTCGGCGTGGCAAAGGTGACCGACTCGCGCAAATTCTGCGGCACGAACCCGGCCCGCTTGAAGCTGCTGCCCTGCGACCAGGCGCCTTTGATATAGGTGCCAGGATAATATCGAGATTGTACACGCCAGTAGTAGGTATTGTCGCCCAGGATATCCTCCACCAGCGACATCTCCGGAGCACTGCTGATGCCTTCCGTGTTGGAAGGTGTTGTATAACCCGGGTCCAGGTAGGTTTTAACAAACGCGTCAGCATAGGGCGCCTGCACCGGCAGGTCCCAGAAGTAGGGCAGCACGGAGGGCCATGTGGTCGGATCCAGCGGCGTCAGGTTGCGCACCACCGTGTCCGGCGGCGTGCGCTGGTTGAGGCGCTCGGAGGTGGTAGCAAAGAAACGCAGGTAACCGGTGGCGCCGGCCTGCGGATCGGAGGGCGCCGTGTCGTACGGCAGCCCGCCGGTGACGGTGACCGGCAGGCTGAACAAGACCGCCGCGTAGCTGCCTTCCACATCCTGCATGCCGATCGACGTGTTGGGGAAGGCCAGTTCGACCAGCGGGTAGACCGGCGTTGGCTGAGAAACTTCGCTGACCAGGTTGTAGACCACCCCACCCGCGCCGGCCGCCTTGAAGACCGTCCCGTTGTTGCTCGTGGCTGCGTCGTACAAAGTGCCCGGGGCGGATTGCGGCTGGATTTCCCAGCGCTGCAGGCCATTGTTCCACTTCAAGATCACGCCGCCCGCGCCTACCGCATAACCCTTTACGGTGGTCGTATCCGAATACACGGCGATGCCGTACAGATCGGTGGTGAACTGCGGTGTGCCTGGCAAAATCGTTTGTGAAACAAAATTATTATTTTTCCAATGGTAGATTTGGCCGCCTTCCGCCACCGCCCAGGCGCCCAGGCTGTCGGTCACCGATACATCCCGCAGCGTTTTATCCCCTGTTTTGAGCGTGCTCCAGACACCGTTGATATAGCGCAGCACAGTCCCGTTGCTGCCCACCGCCACGGCATACAATTGGCTCGTGCGGGGATCATTGACCGCATCCACCGCATAAAGATCATTCTGCCCAACGGAGATGGCTGCGCCCCACACGCCATCCTCGTACGGCACGATGGTGCCTACATCGCCCACCGCAAAACCGTTTTGGGCGTCGGCCAGGCTGATCGAGCGCAGGCGGAATTTGCTGATCTGCTCGTCCACGCTCCAGGCCCCGCCGCTGTAATGCAGCAGCCGGCCCTCGTCGCCCACCGCCCAGGCCTCGTTTGGACCGGCAAACTCGACCCCGTACAGCGACTGTCCCTGCAGGCGGTCGATGAGCGTCCAGGCATTGCCCTGGCCGTGCAGGATGTTACCGGCCTGCCCCACCGCCCAGGCCTGCCCGTCCGGGTACAGCGCCAGGGACAACAGGTTGTCTGTAGACCCGGATGTACTCAGGCCGCCGCCCACGTCTTGCAGCGTTTTCGGCGGGTCCCAGGCGTCCAGGGTTGGATTCCAGGAATAAATGATCACGTTTGCGGCCGAAAATACTCCCCCCACCTGGTTGACGTACACGGCATATTCCGGGCGGTGCCCGGGCGTGGTCGTCAGGCTGTAGCCCACCGGATCGTACCAGCCGCCCGAATCGTCTACGTGATCCTGATCCAGGTACAGGCCATAGACCATATCCTGGCTCCCGGCTTGCTCGGAGAAAGAAAAGTACCAACGACCCGCATCCTGGGCGGCATACAGATAGTTGAGATCGTAATTGTCGTCCGCCTGGTCTCGCAGCGGGTCGCTGGCGATTTCCAGTTGGTTCTCCGGGCTTCCAGGTGTGCGTGCTGTCGTCCATTGGCTCTGCCCGCCCACCTGGAAGCGGCGGATCTCGCTCCAGCCGCCCGCCAGCGGGAGTCCACCGGGGTCCAATGCCCGCACCCGCCAGTAGAAGGAGCCAAAACCGAAATGCCACAGGCTGCGCTGCGCCAGCGAGACGGAGGGCGCATAAGCCGGGTACGGCACGGTATCCGTGATCACGGTGTACCCCGCGGCAAAGTTCTCTTCCTGGCCGATCTGCACCTCGTAAGAGGCCGCCCCGCTGACCGGCTTCCATTCGAACAACGGGGTGGCCTCCACGAATTCGTAGCCGTGCTCAGGGCGCAGCAGGGCCGGCGCGGCCGCAGCCACGGTGGGGCTCAGGCCTTTGCTCAAGTCGATGCGCGTCTTCCAAATCTCGCTGGGGTGACCGATCTGCTGCCGTGCATCGTCCAACAGGAAGACCCGCCAGAAATAATCGGTATTGGGCAGCGGCGCAAAGAGATTTTCCATGGTTGGCGCAGCGCTGGTATTTTCAGTGATCACCTGCCAATCGATGGTATTGAACAGAGGGTCGCGGCTGACTTCGAGCCGGTAGAAATCCGGCCAAATTTGATATCTTTGTGGCTCGGCCATGCGATGCCACTGGAAAATCGGCAGCGGGGCGCTGCGATCCTCGTGCGGCGTCATCATTGTGATCACCGTGCCCGTATAGTAGTACAGCGGGTAGATCTGCTGCACCGAAGACCACGAGGCAACGTTCGACCAGGTTTCGCTGGTCTTGCCGCGGTTGCTGGCGCTGTCAAGCGGTGTTACTCGCCAATACCCGCCTCCCATAAAGTCGCCGGGAGTTAAAAACGTATTGGCCGTCTCGAACGCCCTGGGATTCGTAAAACCCACATCACCGGAAATTTCGACTTTATAACGGCTGGCGCCGGGCACCGGCGTCCAGGAATAGAAGGGGAAAGAATCATATTGGTAGTTGTTGGGAGGCGTGAGCAGCACCGGCTGGATGTACCACTGTTTCTTGAAATTCCAGATCGTGCTCCAGGCCGAAACCGAAGCCCCCGAATGGGCGCGCACCCGCCAGTAATAGTTGACATCGTTCGGCAGCGGATCCGTCGGCGTGAACGAGGTGTTACGGGTCACGATCTCGGTGATGTTGGTGGCCATGGTGGGATCGGTGGAGTACTGCAGAGTGTAGAATTGCGCCCCACGCACGGCCGTCCAGCGGAAGGAGGGCGTGAAGACCGGGTACGTATCGTCCGGCGGCTCGAGCAGCAGCGGCACAAACGAATAATCGACCGTGAACGAACGCACCTCGCTGGGCGTGCCATCCCGGCCGGCGGTGTTGCGCGGGATCACCCGCCAGTAATAGATGCTGCCATTGGCCAGTTTTGCCGTTGGCTGGTAGGTGGTCGTCAAGGTCGTATAGGTGTTCAGCGGCGTGTCGAAACCGTTTTGGGAAGCGGCAACTTCCAGGCGGTAGTGCGAAGCGCCGGTGACGTGCTGCCACGAAAAAGTGGTCTGTTCAAAAAAGCTGAGCGTGGCGCCGTTCGCCGGCGCAGTCAGCGCCGGCTTGTTGGTCGCGGTCGCCCAATGCACGACGAAGCGCCAGATCGGGCTGTAGGGACTGGTCTCGGGCTGCACCACCCGCACCCGCCAGAAATACTCGCGGTCGGCGAAGGGATTGGCATCCGGAACGGTGTAAGAGAGGTTGGGCGTGGTGACATCTACCTTAATATCGCTGAAGCCCAGGTTTGTGGAAACCTGGAGCTGGTAGGAGGTGGCCTCGCCCACTGCGTTCCACTTCAGCTCCGGGATGCCCAGCGGCGGGTAATTGGCAATGGTGGTCTCCAGGTCATGCGCCGGAGAAACCAGCTCCGGCGCAGCGATCGCATAGGCCCGCTGCACGCTTCCCGGTGCAAACAGGCTGCCCGCCAGCACAGCCGCCAACAGGATCAGACCCACCCCACGCTGTACGAATCGACTGTAACTGCTTCTCATTCCACACCTCCAACAGGATCTGGCGCGAGCGCCCCGTATTGTTCAATGGTTAGCAAACGAACTCACAAAAAGTATAACATGTTTTGACAGGCGGCAAATTGACAAAAATGACAACCCCGGCCGGCTGTTGATGCTCATTGACGCAAGGAATAGGCCCTGTTATAATGTAACTATTAACGTTATCGATAACATAACGTTAATGCATATCCTGCCAGCACTTTTGCTGGACAAAACCATTTTTTCGCCTAAAGGAAGGAAGATAATGAAGAGAAACATCCTCGTATCCGTTTTCGCGCTCCTCATCGTACTCTCTATGCTCCTGAGCGCCTGCACCCCCGCCGCCACTGCTTCACCAGCACCTGGCCAACCCGCCGCAACCAAGAAATTGATCGGCATTTCCATGCCTACCAAGACTTCCACTCGCTGGATTTCTGATGGTAACAGCATGGTCAAGTCCTTCGAAGAACTTGGTTACAAAACCGATCTGCAGTTCGCCGATAACGACATCAATAACCAACTGGCCCAGATCGAAAACATGGTCACCAAAGGCGCCAACGTTCTGGTCATCGCCGCCATTGACGGATCGACCCTGTCCGATGTGCTCCAGAAGGCTCATGATGCAGGCGTGCTGGTCATTTCCTATGACCGCCTGATCACCAAGACCCCCAACGTCGATTATTACGCCACCTTCGATAACTTTGGCGTCGGCGTTATCCAGGGAACCCAGCTTGTAGAAGGCCTCGGCCTGACTTCTGGCAAAGAAGGTCCCTTCAATGTCGAACTGTTCGGCGGCTCTCCCGATGACACCAACGCCGGCTACTTCTATAACGGCGCCATGTCGGTCATCCAGCCTTACATCGACAGCGGAAAGATCGTCATCCAAAGCGGTCAGATGGGCATGGACAAAGTCGGCACCCTGCGTTGGCTGGCTGCAACTGCCCAGGCTCGTATGGACAACCTGCTGAGCGCATACTACACCGACAAAAAAGTCGATGGCGTGCTCTCTCCTTATGACGGCCTCAGCATTGGTATCCTCTCCTCCCTGAAGGGCGTTGGTTATTGCACCGACACCCAACCCTGCCCGGTTGTGACTGGTCAGGATGCAGAAGTTGCTTCCGTCAAGTCGATCATCGCCGGCGAACAGAGCTACACTGTCTTCAAAGACACCCGCTCTTTGGCCGCACAGACCGCCAAGATGGTTGATCAGGCTCTGAAGGGCGAGACAGTAGAGATCAATGACACCAAGACCTACGACAACGGTGTCAAGATCGTACCCTCCTATTTGCTGATCCCGATTAGCATTGACATCAACAACTACAAGAAAGAACTGGTCGACAGCGGCTATATCAAGGCTGAAGATCTACCCGCCCCGGCTGCCGCCAAGCTCGTTGGCATTTCCATGCCTACCAAGACTTCCACTCGCTGGATTTCTGATGGCAACAGCATGGTCGCCTCCTTCGAAGCACTCGGTTACAAAACCGATCTGCAGTTCGCCGATAACGACATCAATAACCAACTGGCCCAGATCGAAAACATGGTCACCAAAGGCGCCAACGTTCTGGTCATCGCCGCCATTGACGGATCGACCCTGTCCGATGTGCTCCAGAAGGCTCATGATGCAGGCGTGCTGGTCATTTCCTATGACCGCCTGATCACCAAGACCCCCAACGTCGATTATTACGCCACCTTCGATAACTTTGGCGTCGGCGTTATCCAGGGAACCCAGCTTGTAGAAGGCCTCGGCCTGACTTCTGGCAAAGAAGGTCCCTTCAATGTCGAACTGTTCGGCGGCTCTCCCGATGACACCAACGCCGGCTACTTCTATAACGGCGCCATGTCGGTCATCCAGCCTTACATCGACAGCGGAAAGATCGTCATCCAAAGCGGTCAGATGGGCATGGACAAAGTCGGCACCCTGCGTTGGCTGGCTGCAACTGCCCAGGCTCGTATGGACAACCTGCTGAGCGCATACTACACCGACAAAAAAGTCGATGGCGTGCTCTCTCCTTATGACGGCCTCAGCATTGGTATCCTCTCCTCCCTGAAGGGCGTTGGTTATTGCACCGACACCCAACCCTGCCCGGTTGTGACTGGTCAGGATGCAGAAGTTGCTTCCGTCAAGTCGATCATCGCCGGCGAACAGAGCTACACTGTCTTCAAAGACACCCGCTCTTTGGCCGCACAGACCGCCAAGATGGTTGATCAGGCTCTGAAGGGCGAGACAGTAGAGATCAATGACACCAAGACCTACGACAACGGTGTCAAGATCGTACCCTCCTATTTGCTGATCCCGATTAGCATTGACATTAACAACTACCAGAAAGAACTGGTCGACAGCGGCTATATCAAGGCTGAAGATCTGAAGTAAGTGTTTTGCCTCAGACTGTGTGGGGGACGCCAACCCCCACACAGTCTCTTTCCATTAGCTAAAAATAATTCCGAGTCGATCACCTCGTTGTCTCATTTGTTTAAGAAGCTTACAACACTGCAATTATTTATTTCCTAAAATATTGGTAATTCGATTCGAAAATCATCGACTTTTGTATTAGAATCAAGCCACGCTTTAGAATACCACCCCTCGCAAACCAAGGATGAAAAGATTATGTCTGATGTTATTCTGGAAATGCGCAATATTACAAAGACATTTCCTGGCGTTAAGGCACTCGATAATGTGAGTTTCAGTGTCACTCAGGGCGAAATCCACGCACTGGTGGGTGAAAACGGAGCAGGAAAATCGACGCTGATGAATGTCTTGAGCGGCGTTTATCCGTACGGCTCGTACAGCGGTGAGATCTTTTTTGAAGGCAAGGAATGCCGGTTTCAAAATATCCATCACTCTGAAGAAGTTGGGCTGGTCATCATCCATCAAGAACTCGCCCTGGTTCCCTTTCTTTCCATCGCCGAAAACCTATTTCTCGGTAACGAGCGCGCCAAAAACGGCGTTATCAACTGGAACGAATCTTTTTATAGGACCAAAGAATTGTTGGACAGAGTGGGGTTGCATGAGCTGCCGAATACATTGATCACCAACATGGGCGTGGGCAAACAGCAGTTGGTTGAAATCGCCAAGGCATTAGCAAAAAAGGTTAAGCTTCTTATTTTGGATGAGCCCACCGCCTCCCTAAATGAAGATGACAGCGAAAAACTACTTGGTTTATTGCTTCAATTCAAAGAAAATGGGATTTCATCCATTTTGATTTCTCACAAATTAAGCGAAGTCAACAAAGTAGCTGATTCCATCACCATTCTTCGAGACGGCGCCACAATCGAAACCTTGGATAGCCGCAAAGAAACAATCTCCGAAGACCGGATCATTCGCGGCATGGTGGGGCGCGACCTGAAACATCGTTTCCCGCCGCGCGATTCGAAAATTGGTGAAACTATTTTTGAAGTGCGCAATTGGAACGTATATCACCCCATCCATGAGGGTCTCAAAGTTAGCACGGATGTAAATATCACTGTCCGTAAGGGCGAAGTTGTCGGCCTGGCTGGTTTGATGGGAGCCGGAAGAACTGAACTGGCCATGAGCATTTTTGGTCGTGCCTATGGTAAGCGGATCACTGGCACAGCCTATAAATTTGGGAAAGAAGTAGATATCAGCACCATCGATAAAGCCATTTCCAACGGCATTGCTTACGCCACGGAAGACCGTAAAGCCTATGGACTGGTCCTGATCCAAGAAATCAAAAATAATATCACCCTGGCGGATCTGGATAGCATTGCAGATGCCGGGGTGGTTATTAATGAACCGAAAGAAATGACAGTCACCCGTGAATATCGAGACAAGCTTAATATTAAGTGTTCCAGTATTCGACAACTGGCTGTCAATCTTTCTGGCGGTAATCAACAGAAAGTTGTCCTGAGCAAATGGTTATTTGCAAGCCCGGATATCCTGCTTCTGGACGAGCCCACGCGCGGTATCGATGTCGGTGCAAAATATGAAATCTACGCCATCATTAACCGCCTGGCCAGTGAAGGCAAGGGCATTATTTTGATTTCATCCGAACTGCCCGAGATTTTAGGGGTTTGTGACCGGATCTATGTGATGCGCGATGGCAAAATCGTCGGTGAAATGCCAGCCAGCGAAGCGTCACAAGAAATTGTAATGAAATACATCATGACAGAACAAGAGGTGGTGCAACAGTGAAAACATTGATGACCCTTTTCAAAAACAATGTTCGCGAATACGGCATGTTGATCGCGCTTATCGCGGTCATGGTATTCTTCCAGTTCAAGACAGGTGGGATCCTGTTCAAGCCAGTGAATATAACCAACCTGGTTCTACAGAACAGTTACGTTATCACCATGGCACTGGGCATGTTATTAATTATTGTGGCCGGGTGGATTGACCTGTCTGTCGGCTCGGTTGTCGCCGTGGTTGGTGCCCTGGCAGGCGTACTGATGGTCAGATATCATGTCGATTGGATGCTGACCGTGGTCATTTGCTTGCTGGTTGGCGCCTTGATGGGGGCTTTTCAAGGCTATTGGATTGCGTATTTGAAAATTCCGGCCTTCATTGTGACCCTGGCAGGCATGTTGATCTTTCGAGGTTTAACTTTTGTGCTGCTTCAGGGTGAGTCTGTCGGACCTTTTCCCACTGGGTTTCAAAAAATTAGCTCCGGATTTATTCCAGATATTTTTAATTACCCGGGGTTTCATCTCACGACCATCCTGATCGGAGTGCTGCTTTCGGCGGTATTGATCGTGCTGGATTTCCGTGCCAGGAAAAATCAGCAAAAATATGGCTTTGAAGTCACCCCAATTTATTTTTTTGTTATTAAAAATGTTGTGATCACTGCGGCGGTCATGGGCTTATGTTTTTTGATGGCTTCGTACAAGGGCCTTCCAAACGTACTTGTTCTCCTGTTTGTGCTGATTACGGGTTATGCCTTCATCACCAGCACGACGACAATTGGCCGCCGTATTTATGCCATGGGCGGTAATGAAAAAGCTGCCAGGCTCTCGGGTGTCAATACGCCGCGCTTGTTATTTTATACGTTCGTCAACATGGGTGTTCTCGCCGCCCTGGCGGGTTTGATCGTGGCGGCGCGATTGAACAGCTCCACGCCCAATGCTGGGGATGGTATGGAATTGGATGTGATTGCTGCCTGTTTCATCGGGGGCGCATCCGCCAGCGGTGGCATCGGTACGGTCATCGGCGCAGTGGTTGGCGCTTTTATGATCGGTGTATTGAACAACGGAATGTCCATCGTGGGACTCGGGATTGATTGGCAGAAGGTTGTCAAAGGTTTGGTACTCCTGGCTGCCGTGTTATTCGATGTGTATAACAAAAACAAGAGCTGATCTCAATAGCGATTTACACAACACGAAGATACCACTCCCATGCCCCCCGGCAACACCGGGGGGCATGGCTTTTCTCAATAAGAGAGAATGATAATGCCCTGTTACCGGTTTTGCAACCCTCTTGACAAATATAGAATATATGTTCTATAATATAGCCAGACATCAGATCAAATGTTCTGTTTTTCAAGGAGGTTCCTATGAATCGTTCGTCTCTCCCCTTCGCCCTACCCCGTAATTTCCGCCTGCAGCGCGGTTGGCTCTTCGGCGCCTTGATCATCGGCGCCCTGGTTGCCTTCGAAATCTTCAACTATTCCACCACCGATTACTCGCTCTCCGATCTGCTGGGGGGACTGCGCTTCCTGGGTGTGCGTTGGTCCACCATCCTGGCGCTGGCCTTCTGCGGCATCGACTTTGCCGGCATCGCCCGTCTCTTCACCCCCGAGCAAGGCGCGGATGAGCCCGCCGAAGTGTGGTACCTCTTCGGCGCCTGGCTGCTGGCTGCCACGATGAACGCCATGCTCACCTGGTGGGGCGTTTCCATCGCCCTGGTCAACCATGCACCGATCGGCAGCGCCTTCATCGACCGCGGGCTGATGGTCAAGATCGTGCCGGTATTCGTGGCCGTGATGGTCTGGCTGATCCGGGTACTGATCATCGGCACCTTCTCCGCCGCCGGCGAGCGCATGTTCAGCCAGGGTGCCCGCCACAGCCGTTCCAGCCAGACTGCCCAACGCAGCGGCGTATCGGCCCGCCCAACGCCGGTCTCGGTGCCCGCCATGCGCCCCGCTTCACAGCCGCAGTACCGGCCCGCACCCAGCATGCGTCCCGGCATCTCGCAGCCACAATACCGGGCCGCACCCAAGCCCATTCCTTCGAACCAGCAGAACACCATTCGCTCCGAACCCACCTACCACCCACTCTCGATGAGTTCTGGCGCTCCCAGTGATGACCTGAACGATCGTTATTAATCCTCTCCTCTTGGCGGAAGAGCAGGTACAAGGCGCCGGCGCGCAAATGCGCGCCGGCGCCATCATTATTTTTAAAAACCTACCACAACCGGCCTGAAACCGTTACAATTATGGTATGAACACTCGCCGCATCCCCCTCCTGATCGCCATCGTGGCCGCCGCCCTGGGGCTGGCCGCCTTTTACCTCTCCGCCCACGCCCGCGTTGAGACGCAAAATTTTGCGTCTCAACAAATTGCGTCTCTACAAATTGCGTCCCTACCACCCGCATTCCCCCTCGCCGGCATCTCCTCCTCCGCAGCCATCACGCCGCCCCTGCCGGTGATCATCGAAGAGCCGCTCCTTTCGCCCACTTACAAAACCTGCAGCGATTCCTACTGGTACAGCTTCCAGAACGAGCGCGGCCACGCCGCCTACCTGACCCTGAACGTCAGCGACATCAAACCCAGCAATTCCGGCGAATGGCGGCCGGAACTGCCCGAACCCGGCTTCTATAAAGTGGAAGCTTACATCGCCGGGCACGCCCCCATCACCTGGTGCACCGGCAGCGGCCGCACTATCGCCCACGATACGCAGGATGCCCATTACGAAATTCACCACGCAGCCGGCTCCAGCGAGATCATTCGCAGCCAGTACCCGCTCAGCAATGCCTGGCTCGACCTGGGCAGCTTCCCCTTCTCGGCCGGCAACAGCGGCTACGTCTACCTGAGCGACCTGAACGACGAGGAAAATTTCACCAACACGGTTTCCTTCAGCGCCATGCGCTTTACCTACCAGGGACCCAGCTATCACGCCTACCTGCCAGGCGTCACCAACCCCCAGCCCACCAGCGTGCCACCCCTGGCCGTCCAGGCCATGCATGCGCCCGGTTTCGACACCTGCGATGCGCCCGCCCTCTCCACCCTGGCAACCTGGTGGAAATCCAGCCCTTATCACATCGTCAATCTATATATCGGCGGCGTCAGCCGTTACAGCGGCTGCCCCAACCTGCGCCTGGATGATAACTACGTTGCCACCGCCCGCAACCAGGGCTGGAGCTTCATCCCCACCTGGGTCGGGCCGCAGGCGCCCTGCACTAACTATAAGAACCGGATATCCTACGATATCGCCGAGGCTCGCCAGCAAGGCTTTTCCCAGGCCGACCAGGCCGCCCAAACCGCCGCCGGCCTGGGCCTGACCACTGCCGGTCTGGGCGGTACGATCATTTACTACGATATGGAATCCTACGCTCCCAGCGGTAGTGGTACCGCCTCCAGAGAATGTAAGGACGCGGTCAACGCTTTCATCGACGGCTGGACAGAGCGCCTGCACCAACTGGGCAACCGCGCCGGCGCCTATGGCTCGGGCTGCAGCTCCTACGCCTACGAGTGGGCAGATCCCGCCCGGGTACCCCACCCGATCGATAATTTCTGGGCGGCCTCCTATTACTCGCCCCCCTATTACTACAACCCCAATGCCAGCGTGTTCGGCGTCTCCTGCGTCTCCGACAGCCTGTGGGCCAACCAGCGGCGCATCCGCCAGTACAACGGAGACCACAGCGAAGATTGGGGCGGTAAGTCGTTGGTCATCGACAGCGACATCGCCGATGGCGAAGTGGCCCTGTCGCGCTTCCCCGGCCCGGTGGTCACCGACGCCGTCTCCTTGCCTGCGGAGCCCGGCCCCGACCGCAGCGATAGCAATGGCCCCGCCAGCAGCGATAGCAATGGCCCCGCCATCCAGGATATGGGCTGGCTGAACGCGCAGCAAGGCTGGCTGCTGGCAGGAGCGCGCCTGTGGCGCACGGAGGATGGCGGCCTAACCTGGCAAGACATCTCGCCGGTCGTTTCGGCGGTTGAGACAGGCACGGCCTGCTGTGGACAGGATGGTACGATCGCCGCGCCGCTGCTGAGCGCCTTCTTTCTCGACCCGCAGACCGGCTGGGCGCTCTCGCCCTACCGCAGCAAAGACCTGGTCGGTTTCCGGCTGCACGCCAGCCGCGATGGCGGCCGCACCTGGCAAGCAACCTTCCTGGCCGCGCCGCTCGCCTCGCACCAGGCGCTCCAACTGCACTTCTTCAACTTGCAGCACGCCGCCCTCTTGCTGCGCCGCCAGACCGGCAGCAACTTCCAACAAGGCTTGCTGCTGGTCACCAGCGATGGCGGGCAAAGCTGGCAGTCATCCGAAACGCCCGCCGCCGCTCCAATTTTTTGGCTGGACGGGCAGCGCGGCTGGCTGGCCGGCGGCCCGAGCGGCAAAGAGCTGTATCACACGCCGGATGGCGGCCGCACCTGGCAGCCGGTGAGCCTGCCCGAAAAGCTGCAGGATCCCGTCGCAGAATTTTCCCTGTCCCGCCCCACCGTGATCGACGGCGAGCGACTGCTGCTACCCGTCGCTTACAGCGGAGAAGAAGCCTCCGCCTGGCTGCTCTACACCAGCCTGCTGGGCGCCGCACGTTGGGATCTCTCCCCGCGATGGTCGCTCGAAGCCGCCTCGCCCGGCCCGGCCCCCACTTTGCCGGGTGCGTTGAACTCCCCGGCCGGTCTGCTGCCGGGCGAATCGATCGCTCGCCTGGAGCTTACTGCCTCTCCGCTGGGTTGGATGCAGACCCAACAAGCGATCTGCCAGGGCGAAAAAGGACGCGATCTTACCTGCCGCCAAAGTACGCGCCTGTGGCGCACGCTGGATGGCGGTCAAAGTTGGCTGTTGTTGGCCTTACCGTTTGAGCATCCGGCGCAGTGAGCCGGTCACTTTCTTGACCACTCCCTGCCCTGCCGCGGATTTGCGCTCGGCCTGCTCCAGCAGGGCCTGCACCCGCTGGGCGCGCGGATCGTTGGCCGCCGAGTAGATGGCCAGCGCCTGCTTCCAACACAACAGCGCCCGGTCGTGCACCTTCATCGCCTCGTAAGCCAGCCCCACGTTCGCCAGGCAGGTGGCTGTGCCGGTGCGATCGTTCAACTGCCGGCTCAACTTCAGCGCCTGGTGGTAATACTCGTAGGCTTTTTGCCCATCGCCGGTTTCCAGGTAAGCGCTGCCCATGTGCAGCAAAGCCATGTACTCTCCCGCCCGGTCTTCCAACTGGCTCAAGATGGCGCGCTGCTGGTCCAATACGGCAATCGCCTGGCGCTGTTCGCCCAGCTTGCGGTGCAGCCCGGCCAGCTTGCCCAGTGTGACCGCTTCTTTGGCGCGCTCTCCCGACATGCGCTCGGCGACTAACTGGCGGCGCAAGAATTCCAGCTCGGCTCGCTCGCTCCCCAGCCCAGATTTGATCTCGGCATCCGGCAGGATGATCGGGCCGGGCATCGGCGTGGTCGGCACGTTCAGCGAACGGCTCACTTCCATCGCCAGCCCATAATACTCGGCCGCCTTATACGACTCACCCAGGGCAGCATAGGCCGTGCCCAGGCTGCCCAACGCCGATCCTTCCATCAGGCTGTTGCCCGCCTCGCGGGCGATCACCAGTTGGCGATGGTAACACTCGATCATCCTGGTCACATCGCCCAGGTCGGCGTAAGCCCGTCCCAGCGCCCCGCGGTGGTTGGCCTCGCCCTGGCGATCATTTAAATGCTGCGCCGCGGCCGCCGCCCGTTCCAGGATCGTGGTGCGAATGTCGGGAGGCAGGTAGATCTCCACGATATTCGTCAACGTGCGCGGGAAACGATTGATCCATTCCAGCGCATCGCGCATCAAAGGCCAGCCGGATTCATCGCGGGCAATGCGCTTCCAGGCAGCCTGCAAATGCGGCCAGGTCACCTGGCATTCTTGCAGCGCCTGCAGGATCGCTTCGCCGCCCTGGCGGAAGGAGGCTTCGATCTGCTCGCCGCGCTCCATGTAATAGGCAACAAAACGGCTGAGCGCCAGGCGGGCCTCGTCCTTATTCTCCACCAGCAAGGTCAGGGCATACAGGCGGGCCACATCGTGCAGGGTGAACAGGCCGCTCTCCGCCTGGTATTCCACCAGGCCCGTCTTGACCAGCAGTTCCAATGCCTGCGCCGGGTCGCCGGGCATTTTCGGCACGCCCTGCCACAAAGCCTGCGCCGCTCCCAGGTCAAAGGGAGCGGGCAAAACCCCCAACAGGCGGAAACAGATGCGCAGCGTGGGCGCCGTGTTGCGGTAAGTCAATTCCAGGGCGCACAGCGCGTCCAGGTCGGGGTCTTTTAAATGGCGCAAGGCTGCCAGCCCGCTGCGGGTCTGGCGCAGATACAGCTCCACCTGGTTGGCATCCCAATCCGGTTGGCTCTCGTAGAATAACGCTACCTGCCGCAGCGCCATGGGCAGGTTACCACCAGCCTGCGCCAGGTTGAGCAGCGCGCCGTGGGCGCTGCCAGCCAGGCGCGGCGAGCTGCGCTTCAGCAGTTCCACCGCCTCGGCCGGGGGCAGGCGATCCAGCCAGATCGTTTGCATGCTGGCTTCTTCCAGGTCGAAATGCGCGCTGGTGGTGATGATGACTGCCGAAGGATAAGGAGGCAGCAGCGGGCCGGCCTGCGCCATATCATGGGCGTTGTCCAACAACAGCAGCGCCGGTTGGCTGCGCAGTGTTTTCACATACAAGGCACGCAGCTCGGCCGGGTTGCCCGGCAGCCGCTGGCGGGGATGAAAGTGCGCCAGGATGCGCCGCATGGCCTCTTCGGGCTTCAGCGCAGGCTGCATCAGGTAAGCAGTGCCCTGCAGATCGATCTCCACCACGGCCTGCGAAAAACGGTCTGCCAGCCTCTCTGCCAGCTTGCGTGCAAAGGCCGTCTTGCCCAGGCCGCCGCCCGCCCCCAAGCCGGCGACCATCACCCCCAGCGCCTGCCCCTCGGCTGGCGTGATCTCGAAAGCGGCCACGGCCTGAGCCAGCTCACCCTCCCGCCCACACCACACTTCGGGCGCAGCGTGAATGGCGCGGATCGAGGCGGCAGCCGGCAGGACGCTGCCCTGGTCTTCCATCTGATCCACCTCGAACGGCTGATCCAGCAGGTGCTCGAAGGCCTCCCCAGGCGGGATCGATGGATCGTTGGTTTGATTTGGAGGCAGACCGTTGGGTTTTGGCAGTGTTTCCATGGGAAGATAATCAGGAATAATATCGGTCGGGTCAACGTCCTGATTTTAGGTTAGGAATGAGGCCGTGTCAAGCCTTAAATTCTGGGCGAAAACAAAAATAAGGAGCAGGCGAGGCGTTATTCGCCAGCCTGCTCCTTACCAGGGTAAATTACATCACGTGAATCCAACGCCCTTATCTAGCGTAAGGCAAGCGGGATAAAGATTTCAAATTCACGCCAGGCAGCCGGTGTAAACGACCACCACGTTCCTCCATTTGCTTCGGCCTTACCGCTCGCTGTGACAGCCCGCGCTTGCCAGTAGTAGGTTGTATTCAGAGACAGCCCGGTCAGACTCACCCAGGTAAAAGTACCTGTACTTGTCCAACCCTCTCCACAGATATTGTCATCGATGGTGTCATAACAATACTCGTAGCCGGCACCTCCGGCGCTGCTGTACCAACTCAAAATCGGGCTGGTTGATACAACAGTTGCCTCATTTGCGGGCTCACTCTTGCTAAAGTCTCCAGGCAAATTACCTGGCGCCAGGTCAGCCCACCACAGATCGTATAGGTTACCCCGATTCCCGTAGCTAACCCCTATATAATAAACTCCACCCGCCGGTACGACATAGTCAATATACTCAAAATCTGCGATGGATACAGAAGAAGTTAATACCGTCCCTTCCGAGTCAATAAGACCGATATCGATATCGCCTTCACTGTGCGTAAATCGAACATCTACTACAACCTCTTCACTGCCTGGTTCAACGTAGATCCGATACCAATCATCATCGGCCTGGATGCCATATCCAGCAACGGACGATAGCCAACGTCCTTCCATATCGCTCAGGTCAAAGGCGGCTGCCAGGGTGTTGTTTTCTTCATAATTATCATCATTTCCAGCATCGATCACGTAAACCGCCGAAGCCACGTGGGCAGACGGCGGCATGGTGAGCGTATTGTTAGCGCTGGCGCTCCCGTTGTTATCCGTGCCTGTCCAGGAGCCAACATGGTAGCCCGAGGCTGGATCTGCAGTCAGTGCAATGGCTGCACCAGCAACATACTGCCCGCTGGAACAGCCAGCCGAGTTGGGCGGGCTTGCGGTGGGATCGCTGCCAGTACCAGTGTGCGTCAGCGTGAGCTGGTAGCACGGGACAGGATCTTGTACATAGTTAACACCGGCTGGGTGAGCTCCTGCAGGCATTGTCACGGTGTTCGTCATGGCAATGCTGGTATCATCACCGGTGCCAGTCCAGGAATCAACATGGTAGCCTGGGGATGGATACGCGGTCAGCACAATGGCCTCGCCAGCACGATACTGCCCGCTGGAACAACCTGCCGAGTTGGACGGGCTGGCGGTAGGATCGCTGCCCGTGCCAGTGTGCGCCAGCGTGAGCGCATAACAGGTCAACGTGCTAGGAACAAGATCATCCCACACCAGATCGTATTGATTGCCCTGATTTCCGTAGCCAACCCATATATAATAAACTCCACCGGCCGGCACTATATAATTAATATACTCAAGATCTGCCGTTGATTGAGAAAAGGTTATTACAGCGCCTGCCGAGTCATAAAGGGCGATGTCGATGTCGCCCTCACTGTGCACAAATCCAGCGCCTATTACAACCTCTTCATTGCCTGGGTCAACGTAGATCCGGTACCAATCGTCATCGGCCTGGATGCCAGGTCCAGCAACGGACGATAGATCAATCCCTTCCTTATCGCTCAGATCATAGGCAGTGGCCGGGGTATTGTTTTCTTCATAACTATCATCCGTCGCTCCGGCGCCCTGGATAACGAAATTGTAAGGGTTCTCATCCGAGTCGTTGTTGGCGATACTGAGCGTGGCAGTGCGTAGGCCTGCCGCATCTGGGTCGAACACCACCGTGAAGGTGGTTGAGCCGTCGGGCGCAACCGGGCTGCTTGGCTGAGCAGAAACGGTGAAGTTCGCTGCATGGGCGCCGTTGATGCGGACCCTGGGACTGTCACTGAAGTTCAGATCGGCATATCCAGTATTGATGATGGTATAGGTGCGCGTGATGGAGCCGCCCGCAACCGCTATACTGCCAAAGTCGGTGTGGTCGCTGGTAGACGGCGTTGTGTCGCCGTCGGCAATCGATATTTGGTTGCCGTGCACATCCATTTCTGGTCCCTTTCCGCAAAAAACGTCAAAGGATATGGTCGCACCAGAAGCACCGATATTACAGATATCCAAACCGCCGGGGCCTCCTTTCGACAAAAAGCTGGATGGGTTGGTCGTATCATTGATTGCGGTTCTTCCCACATTGCTGCTAAAATTCGCTGAATCCACATCACCATTTTCAGTGCTTGTTCCCCCAGGCCTGTAAATATAAACTTCATCAGGCGGCCCTTTACTGTTGCCTTCCAGGGCTGTATTGATCCGATAAACGAGCAGCCCGCTTCCAGGCAGTGAAGCCTCAAACGGACTGCTCTCCTGGCGACGGTATTCCACCAAAAAATATTCTGAAGTTGAATTAGGTGAGGCGATCTTATAACAATTATTCGTGGGTGATGTTAACGGATTTAAAGTATGTCTGCCAGGAGAAGTGATTTCCGGAATGCTGCTGATCCATTTTCCATACTGGTACTTCATGTGGCAGCCCATGTGCCGTGGAGGGTTTAAAGACGACTCCATAACATCCCAAACTCCAACTGGTTTAAATTTATCGAGTGAATAATGGTAGAGGTCGGGAGAACCCAAGACATGGAACATTTCGTGAGCCAGGACGCCTGTGTCTACTTCCGCATCCAATTGGAAAGCATAATCCTCCACTGTCTTTCCGTCGATTATTACATTATCGTATGAAGATCGTATAGACACAAGAGAAAATTTATACATATGAGGCCAAATCAGCTCACTCCACCCATCCGGAGAACCGCTGATGATAAAAGTAACACTATCAACAACACCGTCGCCATTGCCATCGATTGTCGCGCCGCTGGGAAATTGCCCCAGGCCACCGACATAGTTGATCGCATCTCGCAGTAATGTGTGCTCCCTTATAAAACGCTCTGTTCCAAACATTCCCCCCTCGTATCCAATGGGATTGGTAACGGCATTATACGGTCGATAATAATTGCGCGGTTGTGAATCTCGGTAGGAAACAACGGTCGTTCCTGCTAAAGGTAGAAGCATCGAGTTGATCGTCAGCTTATTGTACGACACCTCCTGAAAATAGTTGAGCATCGAATTCGCACCCACAGTGGCATCGTTGAGCATCTCCATATACTTTGTTGATCCGGTGACAAACTCGGCTTCATCGGAAAAACGAATGAAAATCACTAAATTGGTGATAACGCCAGTCGTGGGAGCATATTGAATATCATTTTCCGGCCCTGCCATGCTCTCGTACGCCTGGCGAATTTGAGTCATTTTCTCTGGAGAGATATTGAGATAGGGTTGCAAACCAACCGATGCCGGATCTACCCTTCCAGCGATATGTTTTGTTGGGATCAATTGCCCATCAACCAGATCTGCATAAACATAATATCCGTTGATTGGATCTTGAAGGATCGTATACCCCTGCTTATCATGCAGCCAGTTATAAAACTCATCACCGCTGGCAAACAAATAGAGTACTCTGCCGTCTGGTTGCGTAATGATAACGGGAACATTATACAGAGGCGCAGCATGAGCAGTATGAGTGGTCAATGCTAGCATCGCTATCACGAAGATCAAGACACATACGAACTTGGATTTTGTATTCAGGTTAGAACGAGTGGGGCGAAAAGATCTGATCATCAGTTCTGCTCCTTGACGAGATGAACGAAAGTATTTGTCTGCATCTTTAGGGAACATAGAGAAAAGCGGGCTGTGATGAAGAGAATCATTATTAGTATACAAAATTTAAAAAAAAAGGCAAGTTAACACAGAAAAATCCCCCATTGAAGAGGATAGTGAAAGCTGTGGAGCTGCCAGGCGCAACCAGGCCCGCGCCGGCTCTCCAGGCGCGGGCTCAAAGGCCGCTGGGGCCTTCCGGCGAGGCATGGATAGCACAGGTCATACGATATCCAGCATCACCAAAAACCAGGATTCTCCTGGCCTATCGCAGCACCAGCGGAACGAAAACATTATATGTGGTGATCACTGTTTTGGTCGTAAAAGACCAAAAGACAGCAGCACCATTAGCATAGGTTTCACCGCTGGCATTGACCGCTTTCACCTGCCAATAGTAGGTAGTGTCCTGACTCAAGGCTGGCAAGATAACGCTGGC
>CAZVRZ010000062.1:30825-31251 GCA_964629965.1 uncultured Anaerolineaceae bacterium | reverse complement strand
GGACCGCTATGGTTTCAATATCGTATGTCCGTTTTTGAATTAGTTTCTCTATAAGAAGGTTGGCACACGGCCAACGAATGCGATAGACCTGCATGCCCACGGTTATCTTGTCATGATCGAATTAAGCTCGGTCTCATATGCTTATCCCCATAGCCCGTTGATCTTTCAAGAATACACCTGGAAAGTAGAACGCGGCCAGGTATGGGCTATCTTGGGGCCTTCAGGCTGCGGCAAAACGACCTTGCTTTATTTGTTGGCGGGCTTGTGTTTCCCGACCGGTGGACAGGTGTTTATGAATGGGCAACCGCTTTTGCGCCCCAGTCCGCAAACAGGCCTGATCCTTCAGGAATATGGACTGCTTCCCTGGGCCACAGTGCGCCAGAATGCCGAATTGGGACTAAGGATCCGAAACTTTTATGGGCCAGA
>CAZVRZ010000062.1:13553-30815 GCA_964629965.1 uncultured Anaerolineaceae bacterium | reverse complement strand
CGCCCCGCTTGACTACCACCCCGTGCGGGAAGCTGCCGCCTGGCTGGAAAGATTGGGACTGGCCGGATTGGCGGACCAATACCCATCCCAGATCTCGGGAGGTCAGCGCCAGCGTACAGCCATTGCCCGCACCCTGGCACTTGAACCCAAGTTGTTGTTAATGGATGAACCTTTTTCATCATTGGATGCCCCCACGCGTGAGGCGTTGCAATCCTTAACTCTCGAACTGGCTGCCGAGCAAAACCTGACTCTGGTCATCGTGACTCACGCCATCGAGGAGGCTGCTTTTATGGGGCGCAATATTCTCATATTAGAACGTGCGCCCAAAGGGCCCGGCCAAACCAACAGCCTGGTCCTTGATAATCCCCAAGCTGGAACGCCTGGCTATCGACAAAGCAAGGAATATTTGGAATTATGCCAGACACTGCGTGAACGGATGGAGTCGCCATGAAAATCCGCAATTTGGCAGCCCATCATGCTCAAAGATACCGCCAAGATCTAATTTTCGCCATTCTCTTCTTACTTGTCTCTTGGCAGGTTGCCGCCTGGATCGTGCAACAACCCATCTTGCCTTCGCCATGGCTGGTGCTCAAGGCCCTATGGAGCGAGCTTATCCAGGGCTCGTTGTTATCGCATTTTCTAGCCAGCCTGTGGCGAGTGGTTGCCAGCACTGCCCTATCGGTTGGGTTGGCGGCTCCGGCAGGATTGGCTTTGGGACAATCCCGCCAACTGAACCGTTTTATATCTCCAATCATCTATCTTTTATACCCAATCCCAAAGGTGGTCTTCGTACCAGTCGTACTATTATTCCTGGGCATAGGCGATACGCCAAAAATCGTTATTATCTTCCTGATTTTGTTCTTTCAGATACTGGTATTGGTGCGCGATCAGGCAGCCACCTTGCGCCCAGAATTGATACAGAGTGTACGCAGCCTGGGCGCGGGCCGCCGCGCATTGTTCCGATACGTTTACCTGCCTGCCAGCCTGCCAGCCATCCTCACTGCGCTGCGCCAATCCGTAGGCACCGCGGTGGCAGTGTTGTATGTAGCCGAATTGTTTGCTACCCAAAGGGGCCTGGGATATTACATTTATTTGAACGGAAGCACATTATTCAATTACCCTGCCATGTACGCGGGGATCATTGCCATGAGCTTGCTGGGCCTGGGGCTCTACTTTAGCGTGGACTGGCTGGAAAGACGGTTATGCCCCTGGCAGTTTGCCAGTTAGCCCACCATCGTCAGCTCAATAGGACGGGAAGCACCCAGCCCAAGGCAAACAATAATCCATAAACCAATTCCAACCTGCCCGTACTGGCCAAGGCCTGGTTCAAGATCCGCCCTTCTTGAGTGTACACCACGCGACCGACAGAAACAGCCAACGGGATTGACAGCCAGGATAACAGCAGCCAGAATGTTCCCACGTTCATGAGCGCCATCACCAAGGGCGACAGGTAAGCGCCAACCAGGCAAAAGAGATATTCCAGGCGCGCTCCCTGCTTGCCCAACCGTACAGCCAACGTTCGCTTGCCAACCAAGCGATCGGTATCAATATCGCGCAGGTTGTTGACCACCAGAATGGCAACCGTCAGTAAACCCATCGGCACGGCTGAGGCAAAAACGTTCAGGCCGACGCGCACAGCCTGAACATAGTACGTACCACACACTGCAGCCAAACCAAAAAACAAGAAAACAAATACTTCGCCCAAGCCATGATAGCCGATGGGAAACGGCCCACCTGTATAAATGATTGCCGACAAGATTGATAACACGCCAATCACAATCACCCAGGGGCCAGAAGCCCAAGTGAGATACAAGCCCAGCAGCGCTGCCAATCCAAACACGAGCCACATGCCTGCCATGACCTGCCCTGGCTTGAGGTATCCGGCCTGGGTCACTCGCAGAGGCCCCAGGCGCTGGGAATTATCTGCACCGCGATGATAATCAAAAACATCATTGGCAAAGTTTGCCCCGATCTGGAGAAGAAGAGCTGCCAGAAGCGCTGCGCAGGCAGGCAGCCAGCGAAAACTTCCATCAGCTAAGGCCAGAGCGATGCCTACGATCACTGTGGCAGCCGCGGCTGGCAGCGTTTTCGGCCTGGCGGCTAGAATCCATATTTGAAGAGGGGATAAATCTGTCATGGCACTATTTTATACCAAATTCATACCTATCGTTCCCACATTCTTTCGTTCTTTGCATTCCCTGATGGTTTGCCTGTTATAATCAGATTCGCAATGAGGCTTTCCATGAAACGCCGTGGCGTACGGTGAGAGCATTTTCGGAGGAGTTTGAATATCTTGTTAAAATCCTTATTCTTTGCCCGGCTACGAGTGATAGAAATCGCCTGCGTATTGTTGAGTATTGCCTTGATCCTGCCTACCAGCACAGCGCATGCCGCGGGGCCGTTTAAGAGCATGCCGGCGGGGTCGTTTACAACGCAATATTTCGCGTCTAGTACGGCGCCGGTTGATGATGAACCATCACAGGGAGCAGTGCTTTGTTTACCAGGCGTCTATCTGGATGAGCCAGAAGACTGCCTGCCTGCCGGACCCTCGGCTTACCTGACCCGTATGGCGCGCCAGGGCATCTATTTTCCCCTCAAAGCCCTGCCGGCCGCAGCGCCAGATCCGAACCTGGCAATTTCCCCTTACTACTATGCCCGGTTGAAAGAAAACGAGCAGGTTCCTATCTATAGCACTGCGGAAGAGGCAGTCGCTAAGAACAACCCGGTCCAGTTTATTGAGGAGGGTGGGCTGCGCTATATTTCTTACGTTGACGAATTCTACCGAGAAGAAGGCAAAAAGCCCTCTGCTTTTATGCTGCGCTCGGGAGGTTGGGTTTCATCGTCTAGTGTTTCCAGCCGCGAAAACGCCACCATACGATATCAGGGCGCAGAATTTCACAGTACTCCAGGCAATTCATTTGGATGGGTTCTACCTCTCAATCCAACCGTGGAAACCAAGCGGACTCCAGGCTATGCCAACGATGACTATACCGGACACATGTATACCGAATACGATCTCGTCCAGGTATATTCCACTCAAACGGTAGCAGATGCAGAATGGTATTTGGTCGGTCCGGAAGAATGGATCGAGGGACGGATGATCGGGCGTGTTCTACCCAACCCTGTACCGCCAGAAGGTGTGACCAACAAGCGCTGGATCGAGATAAACCTGTATGAGCAAACTGTCGCCGTTTACGAGAACAGCCGGCTGGTATATGCCAGCCTGATAGCCAGCGGGGCTGAACCTTTCTACACCCGACCAGGCCTGTTCCAGATCTATAAGAAACATGAAGCGACTCCCATGTCGGGCTCGTTTGAGAGCGACCGGTCCGATTATTATCATTTGCAGGATGTGCCCTGGACAATGTACTACGATGACGCCCGCGCCATTCATGGGGCATATTGGCGCACCCGTTTCGGGTTTCCACAATCGCATGGCTGTGTCAACGTATCGCCAGGAGATGCCCATTGGCTGTTCAACTGGGCTGAAGAAGGAGATTGGGTGTATGTTTGGGATCCATCCGGCGAAACCCCAACAGACCCCGAGTTCTATACGCCAGGCGGCGCATAATCTATTTCAACTGGATAAATCCTCTGATGAAATTGCGTTCAAACAAACCCGCACTGCTACTTTTTTTGCTGCCCCTTATGTTGAGTGTTCTATCGTGCCGGGCGGCATCGCGAATACTAGCAGGGCGGGCCACGCCCACTTCTCTGCCTACCGTTACAGTAACCATCCCGCCTGACACCGCCACCCCCCTACCAACTCATACCCCAACGGAAACGGCAACCCACACTCCCAGCCCAACCGATACGCCCACGCCTGTACCGCTCACAGAAACCCCCTTTTTCACGCCAACCCAAACGCCCACACCACTGCCAATGGATCTGCAGTTAAGCGTCTTTGAGGATCTCTGGCAAACCATCCAAGAGGAATACTTGTATGAGGATTTCAACGGACTCAACTGGGATGAAATCTATACGGAATACCACCAGAAAATCGAAAACGGGTTGACCAACGCCGAGTTCTACCTAGCTATGGATGAAATAATCTTCCGCCTGGGCGACGAACATTCCGTTTTTCTCAGCCCGGAACAGGTGGCAAAAGAAGACGCCGAATACGAAGGTAACTATGATTATGTGGGCATCGGCGTGATGATATCAGCCGTGCCAGATCGCAAACGGGGTGTTATCCTGGTAATATTCCCCGACTCACCGGCAGAAGTAGCCGGCCTACAATCTCGCGACAGCATTCTTTCTGCGAATGGCGAATCGATTTTAGATGAAGAAGGTTACCTGCGAGATATCGTGCGCGGCCCGGAAGGGACCCAGGTAACCCTGGTTGTACAAACTCCCGGCGAAGCAGAACGAGAAGTCACCATCACCCGCCGCCGCATCACAAGCTCGCTGCCCGTGCCTTCCCAGGTGATCACGCTGCCAGATGGAAAACGCATTGGGTATATTTTGCTCATTTCCTTTGCCGATAGCACGGTCGATGAGCAATTCGAAATGGCGCTGCGCGAATTAACGTATGAGGGGCCATTGGACGGCCTGATCATTGATAACCGCGAGAACAGCGGCGGGGCTGATACTGTGCTGCGCCCGGTTCTGGCCAATTTCACATCCGGCGTTGTGGGAACTTTTATAAGCCGCGCCGAAGAACGCTCGCTCAACATCGGCAAGGGATACAACGTGAACGGGTCGCAAGATGTTCCGCTGGTGGTGATCATAGGCGAGGGCACTGCCAGTTACGGGGAAGTATTTGCGGGCGTGCTCAAAGATCTCGGCCAGGCCTACTTGATCGGGCAAACCACGTATGGGAATGTTGAAACCCTGTGGGGATATGATTTCGAGGATGGCTCGCGCGCCTGGCTGGCGCACGAATCTTTCCGAGCCCTAAAACACCCGGAACAAGACTGGGAAGAAACCGGGATCATACCTGACCTGGAAGTGACCGCAGCCTTTGACGAATATGCTGTAGAATCTGATCCGGCAATTCAGGCAGCCCTCGAGTATTTATCTCAATACCAACCGTAAATATGCCTATTCCTATTCTCATGCCCCAACTGGGCGAACTTGTTCTTGAAGGTGTGATCGCCAAATGGCTGGTGGCTACAGGGGAGGTAGTAAAAGAATTCGATCCGCTGATCGAGATCAACACCGATAAGGTAAATGCGGAGATTCCCAGCCCGGCCTCCGGTATTTTGCTACAGATCGTAGTGAGAGAAGGCGCTACCGCGCATGCCGGGGATGTATTAGGCTGGATCGACCCAGGCGCCATGCCTGACTCTAGCGCTGAAATACCCGGCAGGACGCAGCCAACTTCTACGCCTGACGGCCAACATGACCTGGGCACCATCTCACCGGTGGTGGCTCGTCTTGCCAGGGAGGAAGGCATCGATCTTCGCCAGGTCGAGGGCAGCGGCAAGGAGGGGCGCATCACCAAACAAGATGTGCTTAATTACATTGCAGCCCGAGCGATTTCACCTGGGCAGAGCAAAGAAGCACTAAGCCAAGATAAGAAGAGAACTGCAGCGCCAACCGCATCGTCGCTGCTGATGCCGATCACGGATGTGCGGCGAGCTATTGCCGAGCACACAACCTCAAGCTCAACAATCATTCCTCATGTCACCATTGTAATGGAAGCAGATCTGAGTAATGTGATCGCTCATCGCCTGGTGCACAAAGAGATATTTGCCGGTGCGGGCGTGAACCTGACATTTACCGCTTACTTCGTTGCAGCGGCTAGCGCGGCGCTCAAAGCTTACCCCATGGTCAACTCATCGTGGAGCAAAGAAGGTATACTGCTGCACCAGGCCATCCATATCGGCATAGCAACCTCCCTGGACGAGAAAAGCACTGTCAACCAGGATGGAGCTATAAGCCAGGGATTGCGCGAGAGTGGTTTGATCGTTCCGGTCATACGGCATGCAGACCACCTCAGCTTGCTGGAATTGGCCCGGGCTATTAACGACCTGACCGGCCGCGCTCGCACCCGCCAACTACTGCCCGATGAAGTGAAAGGCAGCACGTTCACCATCACCAATCCCGGCCCCGGTGGAGCTTTGTTCGGCACGCCCATCATTCCATTATCGCAATGCGGCATCTTGAGTGTGGGACGTGTTCAGAAACGTCCCGTTGTGGTCAGCGATCCTGCCCAGGGCGAACTCATTGCTATCCGACCGATGGCTTACCTGGGCCTAACCTTTGATCATCGTATTCTGGATGGGGTTATGGCAGATGGGTTCCTTAGCAAAGTGGTAGAATCACTCGAATCAAGCTGAAACAGGAGAATAAAAATGAGCGAGTATGATGTTGTCGTAATTGGAGCTGGTCCGGCAGGGTATGTTGCTGCCATTCGCTGCGCCCAACTTGGATTAAAGACCGCCATCATAGATAAACAGTGGATGGGCGGTGTGTGCCTCAACGTGGGCTGCATCCCCTCGAAGGCATTGCTGCGCAACGCAGAAGTAGCTCACACTTTGCGCGAGCGAGGCAAGGAATTTGGATTTTCCTTTGAAAATCTAAAACTGGATTACAGCGTGGCTGTCAAACGCAGCCGCCAGGTATCCGACCGCCTGACCAAGGGCGTGGGCTTCTTGATGAAGAAAAATAACATCGAGGTCCACATGGGCGCTGCCAAACTAGCAGCGGGGAACCTGGTACACGTGGAATACAATGACGGCAAGGCAGCTGATCTGAAAGGAAAAAACATCATAATCGCCACCGGAGCGCAGGCTACTGTGCCGGGCGCCTGGAAAGTTGATGGCGAGAAAGTTCTCACCTATTCAGAGGCGATCCTGCAAGAAAAATTACCCAAATCGGTCATCATAATTGGATCCGGCGCCATTGGCGTTGAGTTTGCTACTGTATGGAATTCCTACGGGGTAGAGGTAACGATCGTTGAGATGCTGCCGCGCCTGACGCCATTGGAAGATGAGGAAGTCAGTGTTGAGTTAGCTAAGGTATTCAAGCGGCGTGGCATCCAGTCTCTCACCAGTCACAAGGTAGAAGCTGTCGAGACCACTGCAAGCGGCGTGTCTGTCAAAGTTTCAAGCGAAGGCAAAGAACAGACCCTGGAAGCCGAACAGGCCCTGGTGGCAATCGGCTTCCGCCCGAACAGCCGCGGGCTGGGCCTGGAAGATACAGGTGTTAAAACTTCCGAGCGCGGCTTTATTGAGATCGATGAGCGCATGGCAACCAACATACCAGGAATCTGGGCCATTGGAGATGTAACCGGTAAGCTTATGCTGGCCCATGTGGGCTCTGCCCAGGGCATTGTCTGCGCCGAAAATATCGCTGGTGTCGAGACGATCACTCTAAATTATGAAATGATGCCTCGCGCCACATACAGCCAGCCACAGATTGCATCCTTCGGCATCACAGAAGCGCAGGCCAAAGAGCGCGGCTATGAGATCAAGGTTGGGCGCTTCCCCTTCCAAGCCAACGGCAAGGCGCTCGGATTGGGCGAGTCAACGGGTTGGGTCAAGATCATCACAGATGCAAAATTTGGCGAAATCCTGGGAGCGCACATGATTGGTGCCGAAGTGACCGAGTTGCTGCCAGAGTTGACCCTGGCGCAAATGATGGAACTGACTCCGGTCGAGATCGCCCGCAATGTGCACGCACACCCGACCTTGAGTGAAGCGCTCATGGAAGCAGCGCATGGCGCTGAAGGGCATGCAATTCATATATAAAATATGTCTGACATATTTTACGGAGTCTCATCGCTGATCAGCTTGCTGTTGACTGCCTGGCTATGGTATCTGGCCGCGCGCCGTCCAACAGAGCGAACATTTTGGGCATTGTTAGCTTCCGCCTGGTCTATCAATGTATTTTCCAGCATCCTATGGGGTGTTTACATGCTGCTGGTCAGCGATGAGATCGTGCCTGGCATTACAGATCTCTTTTATGTACTGCGCTATATCTTGTTTGGGCTGGCGATATGGCTCCACCCCAAACGATTTCAACTGCGACAGCTCGCCGAAATCCTGGCAGTGATGCTGGCAGCAGGTTTCATACTTTGGTTTGGCTTGTCACAACCTTTACTGGCTGCAGCCAGCCAGAACCGCGACTATATCCTGGGCGGAGTGATCTACCCTGTCTTGGATGCTGGAGCGATCTGGTTGGTTGGGCAACGCTGGAACAGCGAGCAAAGCGCATGGAAATCCGTCTTTGGGTTCCTGCTGCTTTCATCACTGGCATATGGCCTGGCAAACCTGGTCAATTATTGGGCGCGTAGTTTGGATACGACCGCAGATCACCTGGTGGCTTTGATCGCCTGGCTATTAACAGATATCCTGGCAATACTCGCAGCCTGGCGAGCCACCAAGATGGGTTACCCGGCACCGTCAGATTGAAGAAAAGCTAAGATCACCCGCTAACCGGTGGATCAAATATCCAGGATCAATCCCTGGTAGGGTTCCAGAACCAAGTCATCCAGCGAGACTTTTCCTTCACGATCCAAATTGGTGGATAGAATGATCCGCCCGGTTGTCTGATCTAAATCAGCAAGCGAAACTTTGCGCGCCGAATTGCTGAAGTTCAAGAGGATCAACTTGCGTTCGCGACCATCCTGGCGCAAATAGGCAAAAGTATCAACTCCTGTATCAAGCGCCCGGTAACTACCGCCATAGAGTGCCGGGCTTTCACGCCGCAGCCAGAGCAAACGGCGATACAAATTCAGAAACGAGCCAGACTCCCTGGCTTGTGACTGCACATTACGCTGGCGATAATCTGCTGAAACCGGCAGCCAGGGCTCCACAGAGGAGAAGCCTGCATTGGGACTAGCATCCCACTGCATGGGCGTACGGGCCACGTCGCGGCTGCGTTCCGGACCCAGGTTCACGCCCTGCGGATCGACCATCTTCTCTGGCGGGATAACGCCATTTTCAAGACCTATTTCATCGCCATAATACAGAGTTGGTGTGCCACGCAGAGTCAACAACATCATACCGGCCAGGCGCGCCTGTGGCAGCCCGCCAAAACGCGAGGCAAAGCGCGGGTTATCGTGATTTCCCAACACATAGTTTGGCCAGGCAAAATCTGGCAGGGCAGATTCCACTTCATTCACGGATGCGAGCATGGCTTGGGCAGTGAATGGCTGGTGCATCAAGCGGAAGTTGAAGGGTAAATGCAATTCATCTCCATGCTCGCCATAATACTTCACCCAGCGATCCATCGGTCCCCACAGCTCACCAATACCGCAAGTGTCGCCAAATTCATCCAATGTGCGGCGGATTTCCCCAATGACGGGATGCACATCATCCTGATCCATGTTATACACCTGGAGCAAACGACTGAACAAGTCGTTCGGAGGTAGGTTGGCCGGGGCGTGCGGATTTGGCGGATTATCACGTAAAGCCTCGTCTTTTATGATCAAGCCGACCACATCCATCCGAAAGCCATCCACACCTCGACGCATCCAAAAACGGAGTGTATCCAGCATAGCAGCTTTGGTTTCTGGGTTGCGCCAGTTCAATTCGGGCTGTTCGGGCACAAACTGGTGCATATAATACTGTCCGGTACGCTCATCGAACGTCCAGGCCGGCCCGCCAAAGAAGCTGCCCCAATTATTGGGCGGCGAGCCATCAGGTCTAGGATCTCGCCAAATATACCAATCGCGCCGAGGGTTGTTGCGACTGCTGCGGGACTCCTGGAACCAACGATGCATGTCGGAAGTGTGATTGGGAACCCAGTCGATGATCACTTTCATATCGCGCCGGTGGGCTTCAGCCACCAGGCGATCGAAGGTAGCCAGGTCGCCGAACAAAGGCTCGATATCGCAGTAATCGGCCACATCATAGCCGAAATCTGCCATCGGCGAAGGGAAGATGGGGCTGAACCAGATGGCATCTACCCCTAACGAATTGGGGGTGCCGTCATTTAAATAATCCAGTTTATCAATCACGCCCTGCAGGTCGCCAACGCCATCACCGTTTGAATCCATAAAGCTGCGCGGGTAGATTTGATAAACTACACCACGCTGCCACCAATGCAAAGTTTTAGATTTGGATTGCATTTTTACTCCTTTCCAAGGGTATAAAAAGATTATACCAAAGGGAAGCAAATCCCTTTTTTCGTTATATGATGACCATCGAAAGCCAAAGCACGCGCTGCCAGCGGGTATACCCCTAACCGGGCATAGGAATTGGGATTAGTTGGGAGTTGTCAAATTTCGATAAAACACCGAAGCTTGCTGCATGACCGCTCCATATTCGGCTCGTTCTCGCACCAATCTTTCGTTGATCACGGCTGCCCGCAGGCGTAAATCCGGATCATCCAAAGCCTGCAGGATAGCGGCTGCCAATGCTTTTGGATCTCCTGGATCAACCAGGAAGCCGTTTACACCAGGCGTGATCCACTCGCGCAAAGCTTCAATATTCCCTGCGATCGGGAAGCAAGCGCAAGCAAGAGCTTCGAGCAGCGAATTGGGTGTGCCATCATGGGTGGTAATCGATGTTACGAGATTGGCGCGCTGAAAAATTTGCGCCATCTCCCCCCGAGATAATTTGGGCAATAAATCCACACAGTCTCGCAAACCCAACTGTTCTATCCAGCGCAATGCTTGCCGCTCGCCAGCCATGTTTGGGCAAACAAACCTAATCTCAGGGTGCGCTTGATGCAAGATAGCAGCCGCTTGAAAAAACGTATCGTTGCGAACATAGGCACGAATGCCGCGCGGGTTGACCACCAGGTTGGCAGATCTATTTAACATTGGTGGTTTGAATACATCCAATTGCAAACCACCAGCACCCGGCAGCACAACAGATGGCTTCTGACGAGCGAATCCCCACTCGTGCGCCAGACGTAGATCACGTTGGCAATCAGTGTGCAGTGCAGCTGCTGCGTTCAGTGTGCGCCGAGTCAAAACCGACATCCAGGGGTTGGCACGGGCGTGGAGAGTGAAATCATTACCCCAGACCGAAACCAACAACGGCGGTGGCGTATTCAAGTGAGCAAGGACCAGCGCAGCCAACATACCCTCATAAGGAATACGCATGGCATGTATTAGATCTGGCTGCAACGCAGTGATTAAAGGCGCCAGACGACGCGCTGCACGAGGGAGCGTCAGCGGGCCCAACCACTGGCGCACGACTGTACGCAGCTTCACCAACCTTCCTCCCCACAGCCAACCCGATCCTATTTCCCATGCTTCAGTTGCCGGAGATGCTGCCTTGGCGCTGCTGAAGGCCACTGGAATCACCCAAAATGAAGTAAGCCCGGCTGGAGGCGAACATGGAAAAGAAGAGACCAGGTGAACATCATCTCCCTGGCGAAGAAAATAGTCAATCCAATTCAAAGCGATGGGGGAACGCCCATCTGCAAGGAAGAGAATCCTCATACCGGAAAGGGTAATTCAAAGCGCCGGAAAAAGCAAGCCCATTATTGTGGGGCAAACAAAACCCAGATTGGAGGGAATGCTTTTAACAATGGGGGCGACCAAAGCACAATTCACTTATTGCTTTTAGTCGAAGCGGGCATCTCTCACGATCCGGCCGGGGAGCAGATTGCTGCCTGACCTGCTGGGGTTACTGTTCGCACTCAAGAGGGCTTCCAACAGCGGCAAGAAGTTGGCAACATGTTTCAGGCGGATGGCTGCGTCCCATAACGGCTCAAATTTTTTCCAGCCACCGGCGTAAGCCAAGTGCCGAAGTCGTCCCAGCCAATCGGGCTTGCTCCAAGCGCCTGCGAAGATAGAATCCCAGCGATAGAAATCTCGATAGGCTTGCCAGTAACCGGCTTGCAATACTTCGGAATCCAGGTTCGCCGGGCGGTATACCACGTGACGCGTATCATACATATCCCAATCCTGCGATGTGATCCTGCCCTGCGCCTGCAGGCGCTGATAGAGCACAGTACCAGGATAGGGAGTCAAGATATGGAAAGTAGCCGTCTCCAATCCTTGGGAAACAGCCCAAGACACGGTTCGATCAAAAACCGAAGCATCGTCGCCATCCATGCCAAAAACAAAACTGGCATTGATCATCACGCCCAAACCGTGCAGACGCTGTACGGCAGCGGTATAGTCACGGTTTAGATTTTGATACTTGTGCTGCTCTCGCAGGTTAGCCTGGTTGAGAGTTTCAAAACCCACGAACAGGCTGCGCAAACCGCAATCAACGGCTTTTTCGATCAGTCCCGGCCGCAGCACCGATTGTACCGTGCCTGCGGCCTGCCAAACGCGCCCCATGCCGCACATGCCATCAAACAGCGCGGCAGCAAAGCGCGGGTTTCCGAAGAGATGGTCATCTAAAAAATACAGGTGTTTGCCCGGTAAACGTTCGATTTCGGCCAGGGCTTCATCGACTGCACAGGTATAGAATGATCTGCCACCCTGGAAAAACGCTTCCTTATAACAAAAGTCACAGGTATGGGGGCAGCCGCGCGAAACGACAATTGAATTCGGTACCAGGTATAGATGGCGCTTAATCAAGTCGCGACGAGTTCGCGGCAATTTTTCCAGCGTGCGAATTCTCGATTGGTAGACTGGTTTCGGCTGCCCGGCGCGGTAATCTGCCAAGAAAGCAGGCCAGGTGTCTTCCCCAGGTCCAAGGAAAATGCTGTCAGCATGACGGGCAGCTTCTAGCGGCAAAGAGGTCACATGCAGCCCACCCAGGCAGACATACGCGCCGCGTTCCCGATAATGATCTGCCAATGCGTAAGAGCGGTACGCCGAGGTGATATAAACCTGGATCACGACAAGGTCAGGCTCATCATCCAAATCGAGCGTTTCGACATGCTCATCCTGGATTGTGATTTCATCCGTACCATCCAAATAACCTGCCAATGTAGCCAGCCCTAGCGGTGGAAATAAAGAATATTTGATGGGTCGCCAAAAGGGGCTTTTGGCTTCAACTAGGGCAGGCAAGATCATCTTGATCTTCATAACGCAATCTCCTTTTGACCGTATTGTAAGGATTTGGTATGCCCCATTCAACCGCTTGAATCCCCAATGTTAAGCACTCGAGTGCTTGACGCAAGCTGGCAATCCTTGTATGCTTGACATATGGCGTTTCGACAATACCGCACGCCGAGGAGTTTTTATGTTATACACAGAACAAATCATGACCCATCGAAGTGATCCAGCTCAATTAGAATCGCTTTACCGCCAGGCCATCCAGGCCAACCAGGTCAAAGAATTCGAAGAGAGCTTGCGAACCTGCTACCACCAGAACCCGAGCGACCTGCTCTATGCGGCCTGGTTCTTTCGTTTACAGCCGTGGGATAAAGTTGGGCGAGCCGCCATAAATTGGGCATTGGTAATCGCGTTGGGGATACTGAACAGCTTGATCTTATACTTGGCGGCTGATGAAACGATGTTGTTCCTGGATCAAATGCCCTATTTACTGATCGTGTGGGCGCCAATATCGGCCTTGTTCGTGATGGCTTTTCTTTATCTGAGTCACAAAGAAAATTTGCGCCGTCATCTGTTGATTGGCCTGGCACTGGTAATTTTCACGATTTACATTCTGCTAATCGTACCAACTCAACCAACATGGGCACACGAACATACCAGCATCATCCTTATACTGCACCTGCCCTTGTTGGCCTGGGCTGGAACCGGCATCAGTATCATGGGGCTGAGATCAGGGGAGGAACGTTTTGCGTTTTTGATCAAATCGTTGGAAGTATTCATCACGGGCGGATTGTTCGGCATGGCCTGGGGGGTATTTAGTATGATCACGATCGAAATGTTCCGAGCGCTAAATATCAACCTATCCAACAATATGCAACTTTTCATCGTTATCGCAGGTTGTGGCATGATCCCCGTAGCGGCTGTAGCCAGTATTTTCAATCCACACGTATCGCCGCACGCCCAGGATTTTCGCCAGGGGTTGAGCAAATTCATCGCCCACATGATGCGCCTGCTGCTGCCATTCACTTTACTCGTTCTGGTGATCTATGCTGCCTTCATACCTTTCAATTTTCTTGCGCCATTTTATGAACGCGAGGTATTGATCATCTATAACGCGATGCTCTTTGCTGTGATGGCGATGCTGCTGGGTGCAACACCTGTCCAGGCAAACGATATCAGCCCACGTTTACAACTCTGGCTACGCCGCGGCATCCTGGCAGTGGCTATCCTTGCCAGCCTGGTAAGCATTTATGCCCTATCTGCCACCGTGTATCGAACCATACTCGGTGGGATCACGATAAACCGGACGGTGATCATCGGTTGGAATATGATCAATATCGGATTGCTGGTATTGCTGATCACTCGCCAATTCCGATCGGTTAGCCGGGGAGGCGAGAACTGGGTAGAGGCCTTACACATTGTTTTTTGCAGCGCATCCATTGTTTATACCATTTGGTCGGCCATCTTGATCATCTTCATTCCGTTGTTGTTCCGATAACCCGTATGAGTTTGCGTATCTTATTGGTTGAAGATAATGAGCGCTTGCGCCTGGCATTGCAAGCAGGCCTGGAAACCGCCGGTGAAAAAGTTGTCTTTGCGTGCGACCAGGGTGAAGCCGCCCTGGAATATTGCTTGCAATCTGTGCCCGAAGAAGATGGCACGGCCCAGGTTCCTCAGGTCACCTTGATGGACGTACAGTTGGCGGGCCAGCTTAATGGTATTCAGGCAGCCATTGCGATCCGGCGAGAATTTCCACGTCACCCAGTTGTTTTTTACTCCATTCAAGACGATGATGCCTACTACCGGGATTTCCGACGCTCGGGCATTCTCAGTCACTATGCCTATGTACGCAAATCCAATTACTTGCTGCCGCAAATGATCATTCCTTTACTCAAAGATGCCGTTGCGGGGCGCAGCTTTATTGATCCAGAGATCGAAGCCCGCGTGCAAGAGGTGCGTCACAAGGATGAAACCAACCCACTGGCGCTGCTGGAACCAAGCGAATTAGTCGTAGCGCGCTTGTTAGCGCAAGGTATGACCAACGAGCAAATTGCAGCCCAGATGGGTTTTCGAGACAAACGTACGATCAGCCGGACAAATGGCCAGATCTATGCTGCCTGGGGGTTGAATTTGAATACAACCGATGAGAAGATTGCCCGCACGCGCGCCGCCATTATCGTTCACACCGGACAAATGCTTTCATGGGATGAACAAGGCCAGATCCACAAATTGGATGAACAGAAAGACTGGCAAGAAGGCCAGGCATGAATAACCTGGCAAGGATCTTTCTGCAAACGCTAATCCGAACTCCTGAGCCTCTCGTCCTTGGCATTTTCATCGTAGGCGCGCTCCTGGCGCGGCGCGATTGGGCGGCTCTTACTCCGGCAGAGTCTAAAAATAGTTCGAGCCAAAAGACTAGCTGGAAACCGGCCGTTCCATTGTTGGCAATGCCGTTGCTAGATTGGCTCATGCTATCTGCCCTAACCTGGTTCGGGCTTTCCTACGGTCCAATTGCTTCAGGCTTACTGGCACTGGCAGCCGTCCGAGTGGGAATTTTTGCGGTGGTATTGGTGATCTGGAAATATGGAAGGCAGGTATTTAAAAGCCTGCGCCGTCCAGGCAGTTTGCGGACCGGTATGGCTTTGATCTGGGGGGTAAACCTGTTCCTTTCGGCCTGCGCCTTTGAGGCGCTGTATATCGAACCTTTCCGTTTGCAGACCACACATCTTATGCTGCCTGGCCCAACCATAAATGGCCGGCCGCTGCGCATCTTACATATATCCGACTTACATGTCGAGCGTCTTACCCGGCGCGAAGAAGATGTTTGGGAAAGAGTTCAGGCGCTGCAGCCCGACCTGATCATCCTGACCGGTGATTATGTCAACATCGACTACAACCGAGATGAGCTAACCTGGGAGCAAACGCACAGGTGGCTGTCCAGGCTGCAGGCACCGCTGGGCGTTTTTGCCGTCACCGGCACCCCGGCTGCAGACGTACCCGAAGCTATCCAGGCTGTCTTCACCGGACTTCCCATCACGCTGTTGCAAGACCAGGCGCTGCGACTGCCATTGACCCAAGATGAGATATACCTGATCGGCATCAGCAATCTTGATCGAGCTCGAGATACGCAAGCCTTAGAAAACGCAATGTCACAAGTGCCAGCAGACGCTTATGCGCTGCTGCTCTACCATACGCCCGACCTGATCGAGCAGGCTGCCAGACTGGGCATAGACCTGTACCTGAGCGGGCACACACACGGCGGGCAAATCACCCTGCCGATCTACGGCGCTTTGATCACCGCATCTGTTTACGGTAAGCAATATGAGGCCGGGCAATATCAGGTCGGGCCAACCACCCTGTATGTCAGTCGCGGTGTTGGAATGGAGGGCTTGCTCATGCCACGGGCGCGCTTTTTCTGCCCACCAGAGATCGAGTTGATCGAATTAGGAGCCAGCAGCCAACCATGACCGGTATCTTCAGCCTGGATTGGTCAGTTCTGACAATTTCATTGTTCAACATGATTTTACTTATCTGGTTGGGCCTGACTGTGCTGCTTAACGCCGAACGCCACACTGTCGGCTTATGGGCCACAGGAGGAGGGCTGCTCTCTGGAGGGTTATTCTTTCTCGGTCATTCAATCCTGGTCGGCTATGGCCTGAGCTTTTTTAGCCAAGGGCTGAACTTCTGGTGGCGTTTGAGTTGGATTCCTTTGGTCATTCTGCCGTTTGCCTGGTATGGAATCATTCTTTGGTTCTGCGGCTTCTGGAATAACTCGCCAGAAGAAAAATTTTGCATAGAAAATAATAGCGCAGACGCAAAATTTTGCGTCTCTATGCTGCGCCGCCGGCACCGCGGCTGGTTTGGGCTGACACTGGCAATCTCTATCGGTACGGTGCTGCTATTGACCCTATCTAACCCACTACCCTCGGCCAGCCAATTATTGGTTTTCGACCTGAAGGCTTATCCCGCCATCAGCGGCTTTCCGCTGCTCATCCTGGCTTACCCGGCATATAGCCTGTTATGTACCGGCCTGTCGCTGGATGCGCTGCGCCACCCCAACCCATCGGAACGGGTTATGGGCGACCTGGCCCGACAGCGCGCCCGGCCCTGGCTTTTCGGCGCATCCTTACTGCTAGCATTGGTCAGCGTGATCGTGGGCAGCGTGATCATATGGCTGGCATCGGTGACTGCTTTCGGTGGTGGATACGCCTACAGCACAAACACCATCCTGACCGTCAGCAGGTTGGATTTATTACTGGCAGGATTGATCGCGGGTGTGATTTTGTTATCGGGCCAAGCCATTGTTGCCTACGAGATCTTCACCGGAAAAACTCTGCCGCGCCGCGGGCTGGCCCGCTACTGGAAGCGCGCCGTGATCCTGGCAGCAGGATATAGCTTGTTAG
>CAZVRZ010000062.1:0-13519 GCA_964629965.1 uncultured Anaerolineaceae bacterium | reverse complement strand
TGCGCTGGTGAGCTGGAAAGACTTCGAGGAACGCGAACGTACCATGCAAAACTTGCGTCCCTTTGTTGCCAGCCAGGGTCTCTATGAACACATGCTTGCACATACATCGGATAGCGCAGCGGATTCTCCTGGGAAATCGCCTGGTAAATCGCCCATCATCCGCCCCTTCCAAGCATTGTGTCGAGATGTGCTGGAGACCCGGGCGGCCTGTCTACTGCCGCTGGGCTCTTACGCAGCCCTGACCGGCCCGGCACTGATCTATACGGAGGGAGACGCTGTGGCTGCTCCACCATCGCAAGCTCTGGCAAACGATCTGGCAAACCTGCCTGGTTTCAACGAGCTATGCCTGCCCCTGAATCCCGAACAATATGCTCCTTATCAATGGGCAGTGCCCTTGTGGGGAGAAGGCGGCCTGATGGGTGTGTTATTTCTGGCAGAGCAGCGCGACGAAAGCCTTTATACACAAGAAGAGATTGAGATCGCCCGCTCTACCGGCGAACGGCTGCTCGATGCCCAGGCCAGTGCAGAAATGGCCCGGCGCCTGGTGAGGCTGCAGCGCCAGCGCCTAGCAGAGAGCCAGATGATCGATCAGCGCGCCCGCCGCCGCCTGCACGATGATATCCTGCCAGAACTGCACACCGCCATGCTAGCGCTCAGCGCCACTAACCCGCCGCCAGAGAGCCCTGCCGGGCAGGCATTGCAAACAATGGCAGCCATCCACAGGCAAATTGCCGAACTTTTACGCGCCCTGCCGGCACAGACACCGCCCGAGCTATCCCGCCTCGGGCTGCTAGAGGCATTAAAGCGCCAGGTACTGGAAGGCGAATTACAGGGGGTTTTTGAGCCCATTCTCTGGCAAGTCAGCGAAGAGGCACAAAAGTACCTCAACAGCCTGCCATCTTTGCCCACCGAAGTATTATTTTATGCAGCTCGCGAGGCGCTGCGGAACGCGGCTCGGTATGCCCATGGCGGAGATGAATCCAAGCCGATAGGCCTGACCATCCGAACTGAATGTACGGCAGACGAACTGCTGATAAGTATCGAAGATTCGGGCAGCAGCATGGAAGATGTATCAGCTTCTTCCGCGCCAGCTGGCGCGGGACAGGGTTTGGCGCTGCACAGCACCCTAATGGCTGTGATCGGCGGCTCCCTATCTTTGGAAAGCATTCCCGCAGGAAGCGGTCATCGTCAGATGCTGCCCTCATTGACCCGCCTCACTTTGAGGCTGCCACGCCAGGCATGGGATCCCGATGCACTAGGATACGCTTTCTCCCAGGGCTGAATCCAGAGCCCAGCACATCGTCAGCTTGCGGCGCTTTTGGCCCGCCATGCTTTAGCACACTCGACAGCCGATAAAAACACCTCAACCATTTTTTCCAGGTTGATTTCTTGTGATACGATCCGGTAAGATTCCAGCCCCATCCGGCGCAGGCGACCAACATCTGCCAGGGCGAACTGCAGCGTTTTAGACAAGGATGAGAAATCGCTGGGAGCGACCAGCCAGCCATTGTCTGGACGAACCAGGTCCTCTTGGGTCCCATCTCCCTGGGCAACAATCACCGGCAAGGCAAAGGTCATGGCTTGCTGAATGGCTAAGCCACCCGTGCCAGGTAAGACAAATAAATCGGCCATGGCATAATACGGCTCCAGATCCGAACCATGTCTGGCGCCAACAAATTCGGCCGACGGGTACACACTTTGCGCCAATTGCTCCAAATCAGATCGCGCCGGGCCATCGCCCACGATCTGCAAACTCGGCTTCATCTCCACAGGTAAGGTTGCACAGGCGCGCAAAAGTAAATCGATACGCTTGCGGCTTTGCAGGCGGCCCACAAACAGCACGCGTGGTTTTCCATTTTTTGGAAAGTCCTGATCCCAATAGTTCGGCCTGGTAGGAGGCGGCCTGGTAGGACAACGTTCGGCCGCATTGTAGGCAACAAAGACTCGGTCTGCGGGTAACCCGAGCCGGCAATATTCGGCTGCCCCGCGCTGGCTGTAAGCAATCCAGCCATCGAGCGAGTGCAAGAAGCTGCTGCGCTCCCAGGCACGGAATTTTGACCAGAATTTACCCGGTTTCGGAATGTTCGTCAGCGGCGGAGCGCCTAAACCCCAGCCTAACACAGGCCGCTTGCGGGCGTGCATCCAATGTACTGCCAGACGACTGCTCAGATAGCGTGGGTTTGCTTCGATGATAAGCGCCTCCGGCTGGCAACTTTCCAACCAGGGCGCCAGCCCGCTTTGCCAACAAAAGAAGAACGGCGAAGATGGATCAAAAAGATGGTGGTTGCGTGCCTGTACCAGGTGCGCCAGTTCAAGACGATCCACGCCAGCAATACCCTCCTGGGGCAGGGGCTGGCCGGCAAAAACGCTCAGGCCTCGAGGGCAGGATTGCGCCAACAGATCGAACAGAGAGGCGCGATAAACAGGTAAGACGCGCTGCACAATTCCCAGGTTAATCATCAAACGACCTCAGGCCTGCCCAGGCAGCAGAGCCGCGCAATAACGATCAACCATTGTCTCTACCGAGAACAAGGCTTCGGCGCGTCGCCGCGCGCCGGTGCGATAAACAGGCTGTTCCTGCAGTACCTGCGCAGCAGCCTGTGCCAATATGGGCAGATCAGGCGGCTCGAGCATCCAGGGATCACTGCCATAAGGCACCACCAACCCGGCCTGTTCCTGCACCAATTCTTTCATGGCGCCGGTATCATAAGCGACCACAGGCAAGCCGCAAGCCAAAGCCTCGATGACAGAATTGGGACAGGCTGCGTGGATATCGGCGGCATATAAAACATGGGCAGAACGATCCAAGGCCGGAATCTGATCATGAGGCACCACTCCGGCAAAGATTAGGGGAACAGGAGCGCGCTTCTGCCAATCTGCTTGTAAGGCAGGCGCAACCCGCCCGGCAACCCGTACCTCAACCGGCAAGTGATGCTCATGCTCGACCCGCGCGGCCATTTGCAAGGCCGTTTCCAGGCCACCCTCATACCCTCCGCCCAGGTTACCCTCAACAATCAGTATGCAGAAACGATCTGAGATGATATCCATGTTACCAGCTGGAGAGAAAACAGACAGGTCTACACCATTGTAGATGACCTCATTAGAAATCCTGGTAGGGCCATATACCGACTCCCACCAACTTCGCGAAAATTGGCTCTGATAGACAATATGATCAGCCAGGCGCCTGCGAATAAAAGACAGCAGCCAGTTGCCATATTCTGCCCGCAAGAAATGGCGCAGCCCGGTGCGCCGGTGACGGTGAATCCAGTTCATGCCGTTCAGACGTTGAACAATACGCACGCCCCGGCGGCGAGCCTGCCATAAACCGGCCAGGTGGCGAGCACCGCCAATCACCAAAACCGCCTGGTAGGGACGGTCGCGTAATTCAAAACACACCTCCACACCGCGGCGAGCCAGGCCGGCGGCAAGCCTGCCCTGGAAAGAAACCATCCCCCCCACGCCTGAAAGACGAGGCACCAGGCAGACGCGCTGATCACTCACTGCGCTTGCTCCCGAAGTCCCACCCGGCGGGCCGGGATGCCGACCCAAATTTCATATTCACCGGTCGACTCAAGCAGCACCGCATTCGCTCCGATCACGCTGCCACGCCTAACACGCAGCACACCTTCTTTGCAGAGCACCTTGGCTCCCGGCGATAGAATCACATCATCTTCGATAACAATGCCTTCGAAACGCGACTGGGCTGCCGGGCGGTAGATATCTGCCCGGCCCAAGGTAACGCCGGGGTAGATCTTAACCCGCGCCCCAACCTGCGCCCGAGAGTGGATCACTACGCCAAAACCGCCATGCTCCAGAATACATGCCGGCCCAAACGACACAGATCGCGGCGCTTCCACACCTAATAATTTCAATAGGTAATACGCCAGGCCGCCCAGAACAGGCCAACTGCGAGCATACAACAAAGATGTATGAATATCACGCGCCACAGGTTTCTCCGCGAACCGTCATCTTACCCATTATGCCACAGGAAATCCATCCAGGAAAGCCACAAAAATTAACGTAAAACCCTTGACACAGAACGAATGTTCGGGTATTATGAATAATAAGAAGTAGAACAATTTTTCTGATTTCAATGTATTGTACCGGCTTTGTTCATTGAAAAGGAGGCCGAATTATGCCCAGACAACGCACAAAAGGTCTAAAAGACCGCCAGCGGAAAATCCTGGAGGTATTGGACTCATTCCAGGTTAAGAATGGCTACCCCCCATCTATTCGTGAAATCCGCGATAATGCCCACATCTCTTCAAATTCAGTGGTTATTTACCACCTGATCCAATTGGAGGAGATGGGCTATATCGAGCGGGATGGGCATGTTTCGCGCGGCATTCGCCTGTTGAAGCCGATTTCTGAAATCCTGGGAACTGTGGCAGCCACTGCTTCCAGGGTCAAAGACAATGCTGCCGAGGCTGTAAGCGAAGCCCGTCACACGCTAGAAGAAGTGTTACAAATCCCCGTCGTTGGTCGTATCTTTGCTAGCGAACCCGTACCGGTGCCCACTTCGGACTTCTCCTACATGGACGCGGAAGCCTTCATCGATGTAGCCCGCAGTATGCTACCCAAACGCGAGAAAACCGACAACCTGTTTGCGCTGGAAGTACGCGGCGATTCTATGATCGATGCCATGGTTTATGATGGAGACCTTGTCATCATGAAGCCCACCGAACAGGCTAACAACGGTGAGATGGTGGCAGTCTGGCTAACCGATGAGGATGAAACCACACTCAAGTACTTCTATCGCGAAAACGGCAAGATTCGCCTGCAGCCTGCCAACCCGACCATGAAGCCGATCTATAAGGATCCGCGTGTGGTTAAAATCCAGGGTAAAGTGGTTATGGTAATCCGCTCCGTCGATACTGCACCAATCCAGTAAAAACACGAGATTTTCATTAATTAATCTCCAGGCCGCTATGGCGGCCTGGAGATTCTGTTTTAAGGAACTCTGGTAGAATACAAGGCATGGTTTATGACAAACTACCTGGCAAGATTCCATTTGCCAAGCGCCTGTTCGACCTGGCGATGACCATCCCCGGTCTGCTGGCGATCTCGCCAGTGCTGGCAATCGTTGCACTGCTGGTGCGGATATACTTGGGCGGACCGGCGTTGTTCCACCAGCCGCGCAGCGGTTTTATGGGCCGCACCTTCACCTTATACAAATTCCGCACTATGAGCGATGCCCACGATGCACAAGGATCCCTGCTGCCGGACGAGCAGCGTTTGACCCGCTTCGGCCGCTGGCTACGCTCAACCAGCCTGGATGAGCTGCCCGAGATTTTTAATGTGCTGCGCGGTGAAATGAGCCTGGTTGGTCCACGTCCGCTGCTGACACAGTATTGGGAACGCTATTCACCTGAGCAACGCCGCCGCCACCACACGCTGCCCGGCATCACCGGTTGGGCGCAGATCAATGGGCGTAATACGCTTTCATGGGAAGAAAAATTCAAGCTGGATGTGTGGTACGTAGATCACTGGTCGCTGTGGTTGGATGTGCGCATCTTGTTCATGACCCTGGGGAAATGGATCCAGCGTGAGGGGATCAACCCGCGCGGGCAAGAAGTGATGGATGAATTTCAGGGCACGCCCGATGAGAAAAGCGTGAAATAGAAATAATTCGTACGGCAATGGCGGTATAATCTTAACGTGGCAAGAAACCGTTCACCCGAGGATCTCTCTGTAGCCGAATTGCGCCGTTTGTTGATCGAGAAACGGCGAAAGATGCGCCAGGAACAACTGGAACAATTCCGGCGTACTGGGCGGGTTGTCTCGCTGGCTTCAGACACTCCCGCTACATCGCTGGATCACTTGCAATCGGCTGAAATCGTTGAAACGGAGGCCGCTGCTGCGCCAAAATCTCGTCTGGTGCGACGTTTCCTGGATGGATTGTTGTTACTGATCGAAGCTGCTGCCGTCTTAGGAATCATCTACGTATACTTCACCTTCACGCAACGTATCCAGGAAGTAAATCAGCAAACAAGCGTTGAACTCAAGCAGCCTACGTTCACATCCACACCACTGATCACCGCGCTGGTTCTGCCTTCTGGGCACACGCCGCCCACCAGCCCAGGCGGAGCAGCCCCCAACGATGCGGAGATTCCTGAACACCTGCGTCCATTGGTTCAATCCTTATTAGCAAATCCACCCATCCCAACGCCCGGTCCAGAACAAGCTATTCGCATTCAGATCCCGGCCATCGGAGTCGATGCGCCTGTGGTCCAGGGTGATGGCTGGGAGCAGTTGAAAAAAGGAGTGGGTCAAAACATCGGCTCGGCTAATCCGGGACAAACAGGGAATGTGGTCCTGGCAGCTCACAATGATGTTTTTGGTGAAATTTTTCGCTATCTCGATAAATTAAAAAAAGGCGACCAGGTGATCTTATACACCAACCAGCATGCTTATACATACATTGTCAGCAAGAGCCAGGTGGTCGAGCCCACGCAGGTGGAATTCATGGCGCCCACCGAACAGCCCGTGGTAACGCTGATCTCATGCTATCCCTACCTGGTCGATACCCAACGCATTATCGTAGTTGCCCACCTGCAAACCAGCAACAAATAAATGGGCGGGGTAGGGAAATTGGTGATATTGCGTATTCCATTCTTTGCCAACTCTTGATATACTTAGCCCCTTGAAGGAGAATTTATATGAGTAAAAAAACAAAGCGCCAATCGCGAAAAGAAGTATCTGTGCCGGCCGCCAGAACTGCCACCTATGATAAGCCGCAAGAATTCAATCCAGATTACAGTCCCGTGATCAAGGATTTGCGCCGGATCGGAACCCTGGCAGGCATCTTTGTGACCTTTCTGATCGTATTGTCCTTCTTTTTGCGATAATCATTTCCCCTAGCAAGATACAAGCTGTTAAAAAATAGCGTTATAGACTCGCCCCCGCACCTGGGGGCGAGCTTCGTAAAACTTGCCCTGGCGAAGTTAGCGGGGCATATCGACCGGGCCGATACGGAATGAATGAACTCACCGATGGCTGCGCCGGCAGGGATGCTCAAAGCAGTGGAACAAAGTTGTAATACCACTCGCTTGCAAGATTTACATAATCTGGCTAGAATGATGATGTGAATATTTCGAGACAGCCCTGGTCCTGGCAAGTAAAAACGATCATCGGCCTGCTGTTGTTGGCCTTATGCATTTACCTGCTATCGCGGTTCAGCATCGTCATAGCGCCATTCATCCTGGCCGCTATCCTGGCCTACGTGCTTACCCCGATAGCCAATTTCTTTCATGCCAGGTGTCGTATACCCCGTGTCTTGGCCATTTTTTTGAGTTATGTGCTGCTGCTGGTCATTACTGCACTGCTGCCAGTCGTGTTGTTGCCAACTTTACTCTCAGAATTTGATAATCTTAACCTCGATATCCAGCGGATCTTGCAGCAAGTCGAAGGCTTTTTAGGGCGAAAATATTTCATAGCAGGCCAAACGATTGATACGGTAGTGATATTCGACCAGATCATCAGCGGCATCCAGGGTCTGTTAGAGCCGATCATCAGTCAAACACTGCAACTGGCAGTAGAATTCATATCGTCATTCATATGGATCATCTTTATCGTTGTGGTATCCTTCTATCTGATCAAAGATCAAGATAGCTTGAGGAAATGGTTCGAAAACCTCATGCCGCCCGCGTACCGCCAGGAATTTATCGCCCTGCGAGACGAGATCGGCCAAATTTGGTCGGCCTTCTTTCGCGGGCAGTTGGTGCTGGCTCTGGTGGTGGCATGCATTTTTATCGTGGTCGGCCTGGTATTGGGGCTGCCATTCGCGCTCGGCATGGGTGTCCTGGCGGGCTTATTGGAATTCTTACCCAGCATCGGCCACGGCATCTGGTTAACGATTGCATCTCTGTTGGCCTTATTTATCGGTTCCACCTGGCTGCCAATACCAAATTGGGTTTTTACCCTGATCTTGGTGGGATTACACATTGTTTTCCAGCAATTCGACTTGAATTACCTGATTCCCCGCATCATTGGACGCAGTGTCCACCTGCCTCCGCTAGTGGTGATCCTGGGGATTGTAACAGGAGCAGTATTAGCTGGTGTCATGGGCATTCCCCTGGCTGCTCCCACCATCGCCTCGGCGCGTGTGCTGGGAGGTTATATCTACGCCAACCTGTTGGATCTTCCGTCCTTCCCTGAAAAAGAAACCCACCCGGTTATTTCTGCCAACCCCCGCTGGTGGCAGACATCAAAAAAGGATCGCATGTAATGAACGAATCTGAGCCAACCTCACCTTCCAGTTCATCGCCGCCCTGGAACAATACGTTAAAACTTGTCGCTGGGCTGACTGTGATGGCTATCATCACGGTGCTGCTGATCTACTTCCGTTCTCTAGTCGGGCCTCTGCTGTTGGCTTTTATTATCATCTACCTGCTGCATCCTGTAACAGTCTACTTCAGCAAAGTGACGCGTCTTTCGTGGCGCGCCTCCGCCAATATTGTTTTTATTTTGTTAGTTTTGGTGCTGGCAGGTTTATCAACCTGGGCCGGTGTGGCCGTGGCGCAGCAAGTGCAGAGCCTGGTAAAGATCGTGCAACGCTTTGTCACCGACCTTCCCACCATTCTCGATAACCTGTCACAACAGGTGTATACCTTTGGGCCTTACACAATAAATCCTGGGCAAATCTTGGACGTAAGCAACCTGAGCCAGCAACTGATCAGTACATTACAAACACTGGTGACACGAGCCGGTACGTTGGTAAGCTCGTTTGCCACTGGAGCTGCATCCATGATCGGATGGGGTCTCTTTGCTATGCTGGTAGCTTACTTTGTCCTGGCAGACGCCGGCCAGGTACCCGATGCTATCAACTTCATCCAAATCCCCGGATATGATGCAGATGTCCGCCGCATGGCGCAAGAATTGGGTCGTGTCTGGAATGCTTTCTTACGCGGTCAATTATTGATCATCTCGCTGGTCATTGTGGCTTACACCATCCTGATGAGCATCTTGGGCGTGCGGTATGCACTGGGCCTGGCTATTCTCGCCGGCCTGGCGCGCTTCTTCCCCTATGTTGGTCCGTTCGTCACCATGACAGTGACCTTCCTGGTAACGGTCTTCCAACCGGAGAATTATTTCGGCCTGGCACCAATCCACTTTGCCCTGCTGGTCATTGTCTCATGTTTTGTTCTCGATCAGGTCTTTGACAACCTGGTTTCACCACTCCTGATGGGTCAATCGCTGGGCGTCCATCCGGCAGCCGTGCTGATCGCAGCCATCGTCGCAGCCAACCTGATCGGTATCGTGGGATTGGTCATGGCGGCACCTGTGCTGGCTTCATTAAGCCTAATAGGGCAATATATTGGAAGAAAAATGTTCGACCAGGATCCCTGGCCAAACAAATTAGACGATCGGCAACCTCTGGAATTTCCTCGGGGCAAAAAAATCTGGAACAGAGCCCGAGCCTGGTGGCGTAAAAAAATCGCCAAAAAGCCGGCGAATTAAACAGCCTGAATCAGGCCGTCGCTCCAGAACGACCGTATAACTGCTCACGCACATCGATCAACTGGCGGCGCAGGCGATCATCACGCTCTAGCAGGTCAGCCACCTTTTCACAGGCATACATCACAGTGGTATGATCGCGTCCACCCAACGTCTCGCCGATTTGAGGCAAGGAAATGTTGGCTTCTTCACGGAGCAAGTACATTGCAATCTGGCGTGGCAAAACGACTTCGCGCGAACGCTCCCTGCCCATGATCCGATCAAGAGGAATACCGAAAGTGGAAGCTACCACCCGCAGAATATCATCCGAACGGACTTCGCTTCGCCGAGGAAGCAGATCGGCCAGCGCCGATTCCACCAATTGCAGCGTGAGGGGTAAACCACTCAGATCGGCAAAAGCCACTACGCGCGTCAGGGCTCCCTCCAATTCACGGATATTCGACTGGACCCGGCGGGCAATGATCTCCATAATCTCAGCAGGCAAGCGATAGCCGGCGCGGTCAGCTTTCGAACGCAAAATTGCCACGCGCGTTTCATAGTCAGGCGGCTGAATATCAGCAGTCAAGCCCCATTCAAAACGCGAGCAAAGGCGTTCTTCCAACGTTACTAATGCTTTCGGGGGCCGATCAGATGAAATGACTATCTGTTTGTTTTGACCATGCAGAGTATTGAAGGTATGGAAAAATTCTTCTTGAGTAGACTCTTTGCCGGCTATGAACTGAATATCATCGATCAAAAGCACGTCGATGAGACGGTATTTATCGCGAAAAGCCTGGGTGGTGTGCGAGCGGATCGCATTGATCAGGTCGTTCGTGAATTCTTCTGATGATACGTATAAAACTTGCTGGCCGCGCCGTTCACATGTTGTTCCAATGGCGTGCAAGAGATGCGTTTTACCCAATCCAACGCCGCCGTAAATGAAGAAGGGGTTGTATGCCAGGGCGGGGCGTTCGGCTACTGCCAAGGAGGCGGCATGAGCCAGGCGGTTGCTGGCGCCCACCACGAAGTTATCAAACGAATAGCGCGAATTCATCCTGCTAGAGACCGGCGTCTCAACCATATCTGTTACTTCTATCTCACCGAGCTCTTCTATCTCTGCCACTTCATCGGATTTTTGCCAGACCACAAAACGCACGTTGACGGAACGATTCATAATTCCAGTCAGCAAGCGAGTAACTGTGCTGGAAAGGCGGCCTTGCAACCAGTCACGAGCGTAAGCGTTTGGAACGCCTACGATGAAAACACCGTCTTCATAAGAAACTAGATGCGCGTCACGGACCCAGGTATCGAAGGACGCCTTCGACATTTCCATCTGAAGTTGTCCTACAGCGGCCTGCCAGGCTTGCTCGGCATTCATAGCGCTCCTCCTAGAACAAAATGATCGCAGTCATCCATCTCATAGCAAATAGATAGACAACCTCTTCCAGAAACTGTCAGAGGTGCGATAAAATCTATCTTACGTTTACTACTGATGAAAAGACCGACCCGAGACTGGCCGGCCCACTCCATTTGCTGCAATATAGCAGAGAACGATATGTAGTGAAGTTACATGGATTTTAGCAGAAAACACCATTAGTAAGCAATACGTTTAACCTACGCAATCCTAAAAATACTAGAAACTTTAAGGTTCCTTTTCTTAAGGTTTTAACAATCCTCTAAAGAGGATCGCAAGATAAGTAGAACATCATTTCTTCACCATCCGTGGGGTAAACGCAGGGATACCCCCCATATATACACCGACATCTTATATAAAGCACCCTTCCCCCATCGATGGGGGTATTAATGTTAAAGAATTCACCTCAGTAGATCGGGGCGGCGACCCGGATTCTAGCGCGAATCCTGGCATTGATTTTGCGATTAATCATCCAGCCGACCAGAGAAACACATTCTTACTGATCAGATGGCCACGCGAAAAAATTTGATATCTTTCCAACATAATGTTAACGAGATTCTTGCATAAAGACGGTATCCTATTGACATAGATCCCTGAGTGGAGAGGAGATGTATATGTCGAAAATTATTGGAATTGACCTAGGAACCACCAACAGCGTGGTTGCTGTAATGGAAGGTGGAGACCCCACCGTAATCACAACGGCAGAGGGTGCGCGGTTGTGCCCCTCGGTGGTCGCGTTTAGCAAAAATGGGGAACGATTGGTGGGACAAACCGCCAAGCGCCAGGCAGTGATCAATGCAGAAAATACGGTATATTCCATCAAACGATTTATGGGGCGTCGTTTTGATGAAGTAGAAAAAGAACGCAAGATGGTTTCTTTTCAAGTGGTGCGTGGCAACGCTGGAGACGCCCGGGTTGAAATACCTATGACCAAGCGCCAATACAGCCCTCAAGAAATATCGGCTATGGTACTGGCAAAGCTCAAAGCCGATGCCGAAGCATACCTTGGCGAGACAGTCACCCAGGCAGTGATTACCGTGCCAGCCTATTTCAACGACAGCCAGCGGCAGGCAACGAAAGACGCTGGGAAAATCGCCGGGTTGGAAGTTTTACGGATCATCAACGAACCGACTGCAGCTGCACTGGCATATGGATTGGATAAGAAAACCAACGAAACGATCCTGGTATTTGACCTGGGAGGCGGCACATTCGATGTGAGCGTCTTGGAAGTGGGCGACGGCGTTGTAGAAGTTCGCTCGACCAATGGCGACACGCACCTGGGTGGAGATGATTGGGACGAACGCATTGTTACCTGGATTGCAAACGAATTTCAACGTGAACAAGGAGTTGATCTGCGCCAGGACCGGCAGGCCTTACAAAGATTGCGCGAAGCAGCCGAGAAGGCCAAGATTGAGCTTTCATCCATGGTTGAAACCGAAATCAACCTGCCTTACATCACTGCCGACTCTGCGGGACCCAAACATTTACAATATCGCATCAGCAGGTCTCGTTTCGAACAGATCACCGAGGAACTGGTGGAACGTTTGAAGGTGCCCTTTAACGCGGCCATCAAAGATGCCGGGCTGGCTGCCAGTGATATCGATGAAGTCGTGTTGGTAGGCGGCGCAACCCGCATGCCAATGGTGCAAGACCTGGTACGGTCGCTGACCCAAAATAAGGAACCCCATAAAGGCGTCAACCCAGATGAAGTGGTTGCAGTCGGGGCGGCAATCCAGGGTGGCGTCTTGGGTGGGCAGGTGAAAGATGTCTTGCTGCTGGATGTAACACCATTATCATTGGGAGTAGAGACCCTGGGCGGTGTGATGACGGTGCTAATCGAACGCAACACCACCATCCCTGTCAAGAAGGCTGAAACATTTTCTACCGCAGATGATAACCAAACCGCCGTAGATATCCATGTTTTGCAAGGCGAACGCCCAATGGCAGGCGACAATATGAGCCTGGGCCGCTTTCGCCTGGAAGGACTTCCCCCAGCGCCGCGCGGTATCCCGCAGGTAGAGGTAACATTTGACATCGATGCGAATGGTATTTTGAATGTTACGGCGCGCGATAAGGCAACCGGCAAAGAGCAGAAGGTTACGATCACTGCTTCGACAAACCTGAGCAAAACCGAGATCGAAAATAAGGTGCGTGAAGGGCGCGAACATGAGATGGACGACAAGCGCCAACGCGAACTGATCGAGGCGCGCAACACGGCTGACAACATGACCTATCAAACCGAAAAGACGCTGCGAGAATTGGGCGATAAAGTGCCCGGAAATGAACGGCAGAATATCGAAGGCAAGATACAGGCCGTGCGTGAAGCGCTCCAAGGCAATGATCCGGCCGTGATCAAACGCCAAACAGAAGATTTACAAAACGCCTTACATGCCCTCAGCCAGCAGTTATATGCCCAGCAAACGCAGCAGCAAGGCGGACCAAGCGGTAATGGAAACGGCCACGGGCCACAAGGCCCCAGTGACGAGGGCGAGGTAGTCGAAGGCCAATTCCGCGAAGCCTAATTTTTGAATGTTCCGCGCCCATATCATTCACAGCCGCCTCAAAAGGCGGCTGTGACTTTTAAGAAGAATGGCAACCCTGGACAGCCGATTATCTCAGCAATTCTGTTTTTGAGTAAAAAGGGGCCAAGGAAAACAGCGGCAAAACAGC
>CAZVRZ010000061.1:0-31465 GCA_964629965.1 uncultured Anaerolineaceae bacterium | reverse complement strand
ATCTCGTTGCTATCGAACACGTTGGCATATTTCTGCTGGAATTGTTGCGGCAGAACAGAGGCCTGGATCACCTCTTGCACTTCTTGCTGCGAGGGCCAGATGTCTCGCAGGTAGACCGGCTGCCCATCCCGATCGTTGCCCAGCGGTTCATTCACCAGATCGATGTTCACCGTGCCCGCCAGGGCATAAGCCACCACCAGAGGAGGCGAAGCCAAGTAATTGGCGCGCACATGAGGATGCACCCGGCCTTCAAAGTTGCGGTTGCCCGAGATCACCGCCGCAGCTACCAGGTCTGCGCCGGCAATGGCCTTGGCCACATCGCCGGGCAGAGGGCCGGAATTGCCGATACAGGTGGTGCAGCCGTAAGCCACCACGTTGAAGCCCAGGGCAGCCAGCGGTTCGAGCAGGCCGGCTTGCTGCAAGTACTCCGTCACCACCCGCGAACCGGGCGCCAGGCTGGTTTTTACATAGGGCTGGACTTTCAATCCTTTCGCAACGGCTTTCTTGGCCAGCAGGCCACCGGCGATCATCACCGATGGATTGGAAGTGTTCGTACAAGAAGTAATGGCAGCAATCACTACTGCTCCGTGTGAGATGGGCAGGCTGTAACCATTTGTGCCAACAACACCCTGTTTGTTCAAGGCTTCTTCTGTCAGCCCGTAGCCGCGCTCCTTTACCGGGCCGACCAGGGCAGCCTGGAAATTACGCTTCATTTCACGCAGCGGGACGCGATCCTGTGGGCGCTTGGGACCGGCCAGGCTGGGCTCGATCGAGCCCAGGTCCAGTTCCAGCGTATCGGTGAACTCCGGATCGGGTGTTTCATCCGTGCGGAACACACCCTGCGCCTTGCAATAGACCTCGATCAATTCCACCAGTTCATCAGAACGCCCGCTCAAACGCAAATAACGCAGCGTTTCATCATCGACCGGGAAGAAGCCCATGGTGGCGCCGTATTCGGGCGCCATGTTGGCAATCGTAGAGCGGTCGGGCAAAGAGATGGAAGCCAACCCGGGACCGTAATATTCCACAAACTTATCTACCACGCCCTTCTTGCGCAGCATCTGGGTGATCGTCAGGGTCAGGTCGGTGGCGGTGACACCCTCCGGCATGCGCCCATGCAGCTTGACGCCAATAACATCTGGAATGAGCATATCCATCGGTTGTCCCAGCATGACCGCTTCCGCCTCGATCCCGCCCACACCCCAGCCAACCACCCCCAGGCTGTTGATCATGGTGGTATGCGAATCGGTGCCCACCACCGTATCAGGGAAGGCTACGCCGCGCTGATCTGGATCGCCCTCGACACACACCACCTGCGCCAGGTATTCCAGGTTCACCTGGTGGATGATGCCTGTTGCCGGGGGAACCACGCGGAAATTATCGAAAACCTTTTGCCCCCAGCGCAAGAACTCATAACGCTCGCGGTTGCGCTGGAACTCCAGCTCGGTATTGCGGTTCAGCGCATCGGTATTAGCGAAAAAATCCACCTGCACCGAATGGTCGATCATCAGATCCACCGGCACCAGCGGATTGATCTTGCGCGGGTCGCCGCCCAGGCGCGCCATGGCAGAACGCATCGCGGCCAGGTCCACCACTGCCGGAACGCCGGAGAAATCCTGCATCACCACCCGCGCTGGGCGGAAGGGCATGGAGACGCGCTGGGCAGCCACAGGCTGCCATTGGGCCAGGTTGATCACATCCTGGCGGGTGATCTCGCCCTGGTTGCACTGGCGCACCAGCGTTTCCAATAAGATTCGGATCGAAAAAGGCAAACGGCTGAGCCGGGTCAGGCCATCTCGCTCCAGGTGCTCCAGCCGGAAATATGTATAGGTGTGGTGAGAAGTGCGTAACGTATCGATTACGTTGAATAGATCTTGTGCCATGCTTATTTCATCCTTTGTTCATCTCTTAAGTTGCGCGGATCACTTTCGTGGTTCGCTTCTCCGATGCTCTATTCGTCACGATGCTCTGATCGCCACGATGCTCTGTTCGTCACGATCTTTGGTATTTCAAGCCGCTGCTTCGACTCTTCTCGCTCATTTATTCGCGCTCTCTTCTCGGTTTTGGCAAATCGGTCTGCGCACAATGGCATCGCTCATGCGAGCGACGCGCGCCATGGCAGCCACATCATGCACCCGAACGATATCTGCGCCCCGGGCAATGCCCACCGCAACGGCTGCAGCCGTGCCTTCCAGGCGCTGGTCGGGGGGAAGATCCAAGGTGTAGCCGATAAAAGACTTTCGGGAAGGACCTAACAAGACCGGGTAGCCCAAAGCCCGAATTTCTCCCAGCCGGTCGATCAATTCCAGGTTCTGCTCGACAGATTTTCCAAAACCGATGCCCGGATCGAGCACGATATGCTCATCAGGGATACCGACAGCCCTTGCCAGGGCCACGTTTTCCAACAGCTCGCGGCGCACATCTTCGAGCAAGTTCTCGTAAGGGATGCCCACATACCGCCCCCCCAGGCGCTCTTTGATCTCAGCATGCGCCCACGAGCTGCGATTATGCATCAAGATAACCAGCGCCTGGTGATCGGCAGCCACCTGCGCCAGCGCCGGATCTGCCTTCAGCCCCCACACATCGTTCACGATATGGGCGCCTGCTTGCAGGGCAGCCTCTGCAACCTCTGCCCGGTACGTGTCAACCGAAATCAAGGTATTCAACTCCACCGCCAGCAGGCGAATGACCGGGATCACCCGTTCTATTTCCTCTTGAGCCGATACAGGCTGTGCACCGGGACGGGTGCTCTCTCCTCCCACATCCAGGATGTGAGCCCCCTCAGCCACAAAACGCCGCGCCTGTTCCAGGGCGCGCTCCAATCCATCCCCCTCCCCCGCCGGCGTAGACAGAAGACCGTCTCCCGAGAAACTGTCTGGGGTGAGGTTCAAAATACCCATCACATACGTGCGGCGGCCCCATTCAAGCAAATGGGGGCCGATCTTTAACACAGAATTCAAAGAAATATCCCTATCGGATCTTGGTTGAGCGACGATCTATGTCGCCCGCCTCTCTATACCAAGGTCAGCGGGCGGTTCAACCAGGCTTCCGCCTCATCGATACTGGAGAAAAGCGCCATATCTACGCCGCCCGGGGCAGTCAGGTCAGCAAGCTTGACCAGCGACTGCCGCACTTTAGGGCTAGAAACCACTACCGCCAGGCGGATATTGCGCACAGAAGGATCGGTGTTGACTTCCATCGCAAATCGCAGGGCATCTTCGGAGACATCTTCGATCTGGCGTAAATCATACAGGTTGCGCGTCAGGCGATCCGAATCATACAAGTGTTCCAGTGAAAATTGCCGCCAATGGGCAATCGTTTGGGATAACGAATCTGTGAAGACCACATTCATTCCACCATCCGATCTGCGTTCCACAGTATATCCGATCCCCGGCTCGGGTTTCCAATTCAACGGCTTGATCTCAATATCGGACATAGACACACTCCTTGAAAATTAGGGATTTTGAGGTCACAACGCTCTATTCGTCACGCTGCTCTGTACCGTCTGTGTACTGTAAACGCTTTTGGAGAATTTGTCAAATCATTCTTAGTGCGGGATTCCGCAGTAAGTCCAATAGTAGAAGGAAAGGGGATGCACAGCGGAGGTCAATCCAGAGAAATGGGTTGAACGAGTTTGCCTAAAATAAACTTGTCTGAAAACGAGGCAATAAACGGCAAATTCTGCACTAATGGCATGTGAATATGCGGCTCGGGATGCCTTTTGGGATCCAAAAGGGGTAAAAATGCAAGTCGACTTACTGCGCTATCTCAGTGCTGGCACCCAGCCCTCATTTTCCCCATTTGGGCGCGGCCGCCGGGCACATCAGGGCTGAGTTTGCGCCAACACGTTGTTAAGCATCACATCCACGAACTGGCCCAGGTTGGCACTGCCCAAGCCATGCCCGCCATTCAGCCAGACGAGCTCCTTATGGGGTGCCTCAAGGAGGTTGTAATACTCCTGGACCAGTGACGACATGGCATTCACATCGTCCCGTCCGGCAAAGATATAGACGGGCACTTCGAGCCTGGCAGCCTGGGTCCTGAAATCGAGGTTGCTTAACTGCGGGTACACGACCTCGAATGATGCCACCAGCCCGCGCGTGTGATTGATCTTGTCCACCAATCCATACTCCGGCGCCAGGAAAGGAATGATCGGCACGACCAGAGTATAGTGCGGCGATTGCATAATTTCGTTCAAGATATCCAAATAGAGTACATAATTACTGAGCAAGTCTTCTCCACCGTAAGGCGGAGGGCCGTTGTGGCGCAGGGCTTCTACCGTTTTGGTATCGCCGCGTTCAAGCGAGTACTGCAGCGCTAGTTCATAACCCATGATGTCATTCTCGGTGGTATTCACCATTTGCCCGTTGCCAACATAGGCATAATAGGACTCTGGATATTGCTGCACCAACCAGATACCCAGAATGCTCGTCCAGGAGACGCCATACACGTAAATTTTGTCCTGGTGAAAGCGTTCCTGCAGGTACAACGTCAGGGCGTGGGCGTCTTCAACGAACCTTTGTGGGGTAAGGCCTGAGATGGGAACCGCATTGTACGACTTTCCCGTACCGGGCTCATCCCAACTCACCACCACGAAATGTTCTTCCAGCGGTTCGAAAAGCGTGCGCGTAGAAAACCCGCCGCCGCCCGGCCCGCCCATGCCAAGATGAAGCAGGATCGGTTTGGTGATATCTCGGCCGCGAATGGTGATCCATTGCTCCGTTCCATTCAGGGTTACCTTTTCCAGCGTCGCGATGGAACCAGGGATTGGTTTGCCGTCTGCATCCAGGATAGCAGGCGTAGCGGCAAATGTTTGCGAAAAGATCACCGCGAGCAGGCTCACCAGGATCAGTCCGGTCAGGCTTACTGCGATTCCACGCCAGGCTGGAGTCAACCGGAACTGCAGTATGATCAGAGCAGCACTGATGAGCGCCAATGGAATCCAAATCCATGCCGGAACAGCAGTGGAAAGGGGAAGCAGGATCACCGGCAAACATAACAAAAAGCCCATCAAGAACGCCAGTGAACGCCCCAAGATAGATAAGCTCTTCTTTGTAAAGTTCGATGTTCCTTTCAAAGTCATATGGATCTCCGTATTTTGTTCTGTAAATGGGTGAAATCTTGCAAGCTGTTTTTCGGATGCATTGAAAAATTATAGTACCGACCAGGAAATTATTACAACCGGTCTATACCATCAAAGGAGTGATCCTTTCGGAAACAGTGATCCGTAAGGAAACAAAGAGCTGTCTGGCAGCCACCGCCAGACAGCTCCGTTATCCAAGACAGAAATTACGAAGCCACAGCCGGGCTCGAGCTGCCTTCGTCTCTCTTCTTCAAGCTTTCGCGGATCTGGGCGCGCATTTCTTCCACTTCAGGACTGCGCTCGGCGCCTGACTGGTTGATCTGTACACCCATGCGATCAGAAAGCAGCAGGGTTAACAGCCCTTCCATCACGCTGTTGGTAGAGCTGCCCTCACCGCCTTGCCCACCCACCACCACGCGCGGCACCACATCGACACGTGACTGTTGGATGGCTTCGGCAAAGCGGTTCAGCACCTGCTGGGTGACCTGATATTGCGGTCCGCCATAGGCCTTGACCTGTTCTTCGGTAGCGACTGCCTGGGCAATACCAATCCGGGCAATCTTTTCCGCTTCAGCCTCGGCCAGGGCGCGGATCTGCGAAGCCTGCTGCAAAGCACGCTGGTACTCAGCCTTACCCTGGTTACTCTGAACCGTAATACTCAGTTCCGATTCGGTGATGAACTGCTGCTGTTGAGCACGCGCCTCCGCTTCACGCAGCTCGCGTTCTTGCACTGCAGCTTTCTGCTGCCGGCTGTAAGTTTCTACCTGTTCGGCCGCGATCTGGCGCGTGCGGAGTTGGGTCAGGATGGCCTCGATCTGCTGATCAGCCTTGGTCGAGGTCGGCGTACCAATCAACACCTCTTCAAGCTCCAAGTTATAGTGTTTAAACTTTTCCTTCATTTCCTGGCTGGCCTGCTGCTGGATGGCGCTGCGCTCTTGCAAGAGCTGGATCAGCGTGCGAGTTTGACCAACATTCTTGAAGTACGCCGCCACCATCGGGTCGAGCGTCTGCTCGACCAGGCGTTTGATATCGCCAAAGCGCTGGATCACCAGCGGAGCCTTCTGGTAGTCAATATGGATAACAACCGAAAGCGGCAGAGAGGGCTCAAAGGCATCCTTGGTGATCAATGAAACCTCGGTCAGGTTCTCATCGTAATAGTGCGAGCCAACTTCAGCATGGATCCATTTCAGGATGACATTGGTGGTTGGGACCTGCACCACCTTACCTGCATAGGTATTGAAGGCATACTTGCCGGGCAGAAGTGGTTCACTCCAAACGCCGCGTCTGCCCGTCTGCACCAGTTCGCCATGGCGATATTCTGAGCCAGACAGGTCTGCGCCGATCTCGCCTGTGTAGGAAACCACCACGCCCACCATGCCCACCTCGATGATCGTCTTGGCGATCATCTCCACCGTGGCAAACAGGCGATTGATGTAATACGTGCCTTCCACCAGGGTTTGCAACTGGCGGCCGCGCATCCCACCGGCATGCAGGAAGCGATCTGGATCCTGGAAGTTGTTGTGATAATCATTCGTCGTAGAAGGATCATCGCCGACAATCCGAGCAATGATCTCGCCCTGGGGCAGCGAAGGGCCATCGTGTACCGTCACTATGCCGATCTTATCATCCACATCCTTAATGACCACTGGGCGGAATCCCTCGCGATCTGCAATCACGCTGGCCATGCGCCGGACGATGTCATCATCCTCACGGCTGAGGGGCAGGCTGTAAACCTTTTCCTCCGTGATCACCACGAACTGGACCAGGTTGATGGCATAGGTACCTTCACGCAGCAGCCGGCGCTGCGGGCCGCGCTGGCCGCCGGCCTTTATGAAGGCAGCCACATCTTGAAAATCAGTGGTGTGTGCATTGGAAGCCAACACCTGGTCCGGCGAAAGCGCCGCGCCGTCGCGGGCGAAGATATAACCGATCTTGCCCTGGGTGATCGTGACCAATGGGGCAATATGCACCGCATATTGGATCGGGATCAGGAAATGCAGACCACCGCGCAGTAGACCTGGCTGGTAACCGGCCTCGCCGTTCAGGGCAATCAGGCCCGACTTTACCGATCCTTTACCAGAAAAACGCTTTTCAACAATGCCGACGCGGTTGTTGGGGATAAAGCGCACCCCAGCCAGCAGGAACAGCACTGCCAAACCTACCAGCCCAACCAGAAGGAACAAGAGAACTGCCAATACACCGTCCATACAAAACTCCTTTGTGATGCGATTGATCTTTCTAAGCAAACCGCTAAAAGTATTTTGAACAACTTTACAGCCAACATAGCAGTTTGCTCAAGTGATTGGCCGATTTTACGCATCCATTTAGTTAAATAACTTTCGGCCAATCACATAGCACCATGCACCATGGTGATTGATATCTATTCTAAATCTATCGGCGCTTTGCATCCCCCATATTATCTATGGAATTTTTCTGATTCGGGCAAACCAATCGCTTGATGTATAATCAGTAGAGTTACTGACCACAGGAGGATACTATGACCAACCAATCGATCGCCATCATCGGCGCGGGCTTCGCCGGGCTTTCGGCAGGCATCTATGCCCAGATGAACGGATATCAGACCGAGATCTTCGAAATGGGAGATCTTCCAGGCGGGTTGTGCACTTCCTGGAAGCGCCGGGGATATACCATCGATGGCTGTATCCACTGGTTGGTTGGCTCATCGCCCAGCAGCGCCATGTACCGTTTCTGGCAGGAGGTGGGCATTGCACAGGAGCGTGAATTCGTGAACCTGGACGAATATGCCCGCTTCGAGGACGCGGATGGGCGCACCTTGATCATGTATACCGATGTGGACAAGTTAGAAAAACATTTGCTTGAGTTTTCACCGCAAGATGCCGAGGTAACGCGCGAATTCATTCAGGGTATTCGCACCTGTGTTCGCTTCGACGCACCCGGCGAGTCCGATCCGTTGCCCACGCGCCTGGTGAAGAGCTTGAAGTTGGTTGTGGTGATGGCGACCAAAGGTAAGAAGATCCAGGAATGGTTAAAAGAAACTGGAGGCCACTTCGCGGCGCGCTTCAAGGATCCCCTCCTCCGCCGGGCATTCGAAGAGATGTGGTTCAGCGAGTTTTCCATCTTCTTCATGCTGTTCACCTTTGCCTACTTCCATACAAAGAACGCCGGTTATCCCATCGGCGGCTCAATGCCCATGTCCAAGGCATTGGAAAAGCGCTACCGCGACCTGGGCGGCAAGATCAACTACAAGAGCAAAGTGGAAAAGATCCTGGTGGAAGATGATAAGGCCGTAGGTATCGTCCTAACGGATAGCAGCGAGCGCCGCGCCGGGCGCGTGATCTCTGCCGCGGACGGCCATACCACCATCTTCAAGATGCTCGAAGGCAAGTATGCCGACGAGAAGGTGCGCGAGCCATACGAAAAATGGCCGATCTTCCCGCCGCTGATCTTCGTGGGCGTGGGAGTGAATCGGGATTTCTCCGACCAGCCCCAAACGGTGTCCGGTATCAGTTACCCATTGAAAGAGCCGGTGGAGATCGGCGACGCCGTCCGTAAAACCTTATCCGTGCATATTTTCAACCAGGACCCCACCCTGGCGCCGCCCGGAAAAACCAGCCTGGTGGTGATGTTTCCCAGCAAATATGATTACTGGAAAGAGCTGGCGCAGGATCAGGCCTCTTACGAAGAGAAAAAGGATCAGATCGCCCGCATCGTGGTAGATGCCCTGGACCAGCGCTTCCCCGGTATCTCGCAGCAGGTAGAAATGGTAGATGTGGCTACGCCGTTGACCTTCGAGCAGTTCACCGGCAACTGGCAGGGCAGTTTTGAGGGCTGGCTGATCACACCTGACAACGCCCAGACCGTGATGAAACCCATGAGCCAGAGGCTGCCCGGGCTGGCACACTTTTACATGTGCGGGCAGTGGGTCGAGCCGGGCGGCGGACTGCCGACCGGGGTGATGTCTGGGCGCCGGCTGGTCAAGGCGCTGTGCCAGGAAGACGGCGTTAAGTTCAAGACGACGATCGCTCATCTTTGATCCCCAGCAGCAGCGCCAACAAAGCGGGGTCGATATCCGCTTCAGGCAGGTCGGACTGCTGCTGTGACTGCAGGCCGCGCTCGCGCAGCGCCTACCAAAGCACGATGCGCTCGCCCGAAGCAATGATCAGGTCGTTCAATGTGTGCGCCCGCAGGATATGCTCTCCCAGGGTATAGAAAAACGTAACACGCCGCCATTGGTCTGCCAGGATTGGCCGCGCCAGGCGTTCGAGCGGGCCTAATTGGATCTTATAGTATTCATGCCTGGCATGTGGGTGATCCGGCTCATCCTGCAGCAATTCCAGCCGCGTGGTCAGCTCGTGACCGCGCACCGGCGCCACGTACTAGATGCGCCACTTCTCTTCATCGAATGCTTCCGTCTGGTAAAACGCCAGGTAATCGACCGCCACCACCTTGGGCGCCGAGCGCAGCGGAATGCGGTACCAGCCCAACAGGCGGGCGATCTCGAAATCTCGCTGGTTGTTCATGATCGCCACCAGCACCAGCGCAGTGGGTGTGATTGCCATAAGGTACTCCTTAACCCTCCCTAGCTGAACAAGACCTTCACATCATCTACCGTCAGAGATTTGAGGAAGCTGCTCTCGGTTGTGATCAGTTGATCGACCAGGTTCTTCTTGCGTTCCTGAAGCTGCAAGATCTTCTCTTCGATCGTATCGCGCGCCACCAGTTTATAAATAAATACCGGTTTTTCCTGCCCGATGCGATGCGTGCGGTCCGCGGCCTGCATTTCAACCGCCGGGTTCCACCAGGGGTCGATCAAGATCACGTAATCCGCCGCCGTCAGGTTCAACCCCTGCCCGCCCGCTCGCAAGCTGATCAAAAAGAAAGGCACGCCGTTGTCACTCTGGAACTGATCTACGCGTTCCTGCCGGTCATTGGTTTGCCCATCCAGGTACAGGTAAGGTATCTGGCGCAGATCCAGCGCGCGGCGCACCAGCTTGAGCATCTCGACGAACTGCGAAAACACCAGAGCTTTGTGCCCTTCCGCTCTCAGCGTTTCCAGTGTTTCGATCAGCAGATCGAACTTGGCCGAATCGCCGCGGAACTCACGTTCTACCAGCGCGGGGTGATTGCATATCTGGCGCAGGCGCAGCAAGCCTTCCAGGACCTTCATGCGAGAATCGTTCAGGCCCTGGTTTTCCAGCATGCCCAACAACATCCCGCGATAATAATCCCGGGTGCGGTTATACATCTTGCGCTGAGCCGTTTCCATGTCACTGTAAACCACCCGCTCAGTGCGCGGCGGCAAGTCGGGAGCCACCTGAGCTTTCGTGCGCCGCAAGATGAAAGGGTACACTAACTTTCGCAAGAATTGCGCCTGCTGCTCGCTGCCTCTTCGTTCGATCGGGTTGGTGAACTCGTCGCGGAAATATTCCAGGTTGCCCAACAAACCGGAGTTCAGGAACGAGAACTGCGACCAGAGCTCCAAGGTTGAGTTTTCCACCGGTGTACCCGTCAGCGCCAGGCGGTGCTCCGAGCGCAGCAAACGCGCCGCTTTGGTGGTTTGCGCCACTGGATTTTTGATCGCCTGGGACTCATCCAGCACAACATAGTGAAATGGATATTCCCGCAGCAGTTCCACATCCCGCAGCATGGTGCCGTACGTGGTGACCACCAGGTCGTACTGGTCAAAAATAGAAGTGTCCTTATCTCGCAAGTTGCCAAAATACTCCATCACGCGCAGTGATGGCGTGAAGCGGGCCGTTTCACGCTGCCAGTTGACCAGCAGCGAGCGCGGCAGCACAATCAGGTCGGCTTTTGGGGAATGCTGCTGCTCGCGCAGAGAGAGCAGGAACACCAGCACCTGCACCGTTTTACCCAGGCCCATGTCATCCGCCAGGCAACCGCCGAACTTAAACTCATGCAAAAAGTGGAGCCAATCGAAGCCCGATTTTTGGTAAGGACGCAGCTCGCCCAAGAAGCCCGCCGGCAGCGGTTTGGGGGTGATGCCATCGAAATTACGCAGCCGGTCCAGGCGTTTTTGAAACTCATCGCCCGCCCGCTCACGATCGGCATCCGACAGGAGCTGATCCAGCAAGGTGACATGGTAATTGGAGAGGCGCAAGCTGTCGCCGGTCTCCTCGCCCAGGGCAAACAAATGTTTGTAACGGTTCAGCCAATCTGACGGTATCTCGCCGATCGTGCCATCCGCCAGCTTGATATAGCGTTCCTTTTTGCGTAAAGCGCGGCGAATTTCCTTGAGCGAGACTTCGATCTCGCCAAAGTTCACCGCCGCTTTCACATCGAACCAATCGATGTTTGTAGCAATGTGGAACGAGATCGTCGGCTGGTGACGATTGACCCGCGCGGTCTTCAACTGTTCTTCGCCAAAGATCTCAAAACCGGCTTTTACCAGGCGAGGAACATATTTCATCAGAAAATCTATCAGCTCAATCCGCGCCCGCAGTGTCAGTTGATTTTGCGAAGAAGGGCTTGTAGAACGCTTTAAACCAAATTCGTGCGAGGCCAGGTTCTGGAACATTAGCTGCTCCAGGGTAGGATCGCGCTGGATGCGCACCAGCTTCCACTCTCCAGGCAAGCGCTGTATGCTTTCCACGGGCAGCTGCGGCTCATAACTGACCACCTGCCCGGCATAATTAAAGCGAAGCTGAACCTGCAGCTCGCCTTTGCGATTTTCGCTTAGATACAACTGTCCCACCGGCTTGGCGTCTTGCACGCTTTCCCAGGAAACCGCGTCGCCTTCCAGGTCGGCGCTCAAGGCCAAAGGCAAGTAGTACTGTTCCAGGAATTCTTCCTGCTCTGCGGCAGGGATTATCAGCTCAGGCACATCCATGAAGGTGCGAAAAACAGCCGTCACATTCTCTTCATCTAGCTGCACCAGCCAGCGATCCGCCAGCACCCACAGCGGCGACACCGACAGGATTTGCATGCGGGCAGCATCCCCCTCGTGGAGGTTTTCTCCAACCTGGGCATTCTCACTGTCCCGGGCGCCATTCCCGCCCCGGGCGCTTTCCCCGCCCCGGGCGCTCTCCCCGCCATCTTCCTGCTGGATCGCTATGCTTAGGCCGCCCGCAACCAGGCTGGCCGTCAGGTGTACCCCATCTGGCTCGCGGTGCATGTTGATCTTCAAGCGGCCTTTTTCTGGCGCCATCTGCAAACGCGTTTTCAAAGGCTTGCGCTCATCACCCAGGTAAATGTAGGCCTGGCCGCCCTGCAAGAAAGTCAAGAAATCTCCCAAGGGGATGAAGGTGTAGTACACATACGAGCGCGTGATCAACAGGTTGGCCATGTTGACCACGGCATCGCCGGCGTTGATACAGCCGCGCGAATCAAGGCGGCCAGCCGGCTGCCGCACTGACGCCGAATAGCTCAGGGCCTGTTCGATCTGTTCGGGCGTGACCCGCCCTGGAACAAGCGTACTGCGCACATCGGCAGGTAACGCGCTGGCTAACACCTGGTATGGCGTCAGCTTCCAGGTGAATCCGCTTTCGTGCTGCAAGCTAAAGAACAACAGGTACTGCAAACGGTGATCTGTACTACCATGATCTATAACATTGGCGGAGGACTTGGTCGCATCACTCTGCGCAGACTGGATCACTTTGGAGAGATGGGTCTGCCAGCGGGTGGCGTGGCTCGTCTGCAAAGACTTCTTGACCGCTATGAAAGAGGCCACGATATGCTTGCAAATCCGTCCATCCGCAGCGAACGGGCAATCGCAATAGAACAGCAAAGTGCCGCGATCTAATTCGATGCGAACATCATAAACCCCACTGCGGCCTACCACCGTGCAACTGGCATACTTCGGATCTACATAATCGATCTCGACGCGCTTTTGCTGGTAGTAAGTCTGGCCGCGCTCAAAAACAGCCTGGCCCACGTATCGTTCCAGGCGAGTAATATCAAATAGCTCTGTAGTTAATCGATCCATCCAGTTTTCAGCCCAGGCCAACATCAGCATTGAACACTTCGATCAATGCATCAATTTCAGGAGTCATTCGCTGCACGCTCTCCCAATAATCAGGCTCGTACCACTGCGCCTGGATCTCCTGGTATGTTTTGCCTTGCTGCTCAACCCAGGTGAAATACTTCAGGTTATGCACTCGCCGGCGATCAGCATACGATAACTCTAACAAGTGGTCCGTTGACTGCCCCTGAAGGAAACGGGCAAAGTGGGCCGCCGCGTCGCGTTCTGTATACTGGCCATATTCCTGGCGCATTTCCAGCAAGCGACTGCCATACAGCTCCATCGAATCGGTCAGCACCGTCAGAACAATGTCATGCTCGTTCCACTCGTAATACTTCGCCATCTTGATAGCAGTCAAAACATTGGAGATGCCCGAGAAGCCCAACAGATCCAACTGAGCGACCAATTCCGGCGCAACACCCTGGCCTGCCAGGTATGCATGCCCAACTGGCTCATTGAACAGGCGGGCCAGGCTCACTACGGCTTCATCGTCGATCGCGACGATCATATCGGTGTTCTTGACGTTGTGGATCCAGGGAACGTGCTTATCGCCAATCCCCTCGATACGGTGGGCGCCAAAACCATTCTCCAACAAGGTAGGGCATTGCACGGCCTCGCTGGCAGCAATCTTAGAACCAGGGAACAACTGCTTCATATAGTCGCCGCTGGCAATCGTACCGGCCGACCCGGTCGCCGAAGCCAGACCGCGGTAAGCATCCTTCGGCCCCATCACCTGGGCCAACAACTCTTCCATGGCGTGCCCGGTGACTTCGTAATGCCACAGGTAATTGCCAAACTCTTCGAACTGGTTGAAGATCATCAGATCCTGGCCCGACTGGCGCAGTTCCCAACACTTATCGAAGATCTCTTTGACATTCGACTCGCTGCCCGGCGTGGCGATCACTTCGCCCGAAATCTTTGATAACCACTCAAAGCGTTCGCGGCTCATGCCCTCGGGCAGGATCGCAATGGATTCGCATGCCAGCAGCGCCGAATCGTACGCGCCACCCCGGCAGTAATTGCCGGTGGAAGGCCAGACGGCTTTCTGCGTGGTGGGATCGAACTGCCCCGTCACCAGGCGCGGCACCAGGCAGCCAAAGGCAGCGCCAACTTTGTGAGCACCGGTGGGGAACCATTTACCGACCAAAACCAGGATGCGGGCAGGCGTCCCCGTCAGGCTGGAAGGCAATTCCAGGTAGTTCAAGCCGCCAAACCCCCCGCCCATCTCCTGCGGCTGGTTGTGCCAGGTAATGCGGAAAAGGTTCAGCGGGTGAACATCCCACAGCCCAATCTTGGAGAGCGCTTCTTTCACCCGCGCCGGGATCAATGCCGGGTTCTTCATCTGGGCAAAAGTAGGGATGACAATCCCTCGCTCGCGAGCACGTTGGATCGATCGCAAGCGGCGACTTGAATTAACGGTCAAATCAATGTTCATAGATCTCCTTTTCGTTTAATGACTATCGGCCAATCACACCATGGGCCTGAAAGAATTCCTTTAAAGGTGGGGCCATGTTCGCAGGGATATTGTCACCCCAGGCGTCGCCCCCGATCGTGTTTCCGGTTGGCTGGCCTTCTCGATCGAGCAAGTAGAAGATGGGAATAAATTCCACTTCGAAGCCAGCCTTTTCCCGCTCGTTCCAATCCCAGGCATCCACATCCACCCGGATGATATAAGTGCCCTGGCAAGCATCCACCATCAATTCATTCCCATCAGACAGGCTTCTTTCAATAGCCTGGCAGGCCGGGCACCAGGTGGCAGTAAATTCAACATAAGGCATCAGACCCATCGCCAGGGCAAGCTGCGTATGCGCAAACAATTGTTCGGTCAGGGCGCCGTTGTCCGGATAGATATCCCACGCCAGGAAACCTTCGGGAGGAGGCGTCAGCGCCACGGTGGCAGTCTTCGTAGCAGTTGCCGTGGGCGGCGCGGTCGTGTCGGTAAATGTTGGCGAAGGCGTGTTCGCCTGGGTGAGAGTCAAGGTGGGCATGACCGCAGCCATGATCATGGCAGTCGAGGTGGGCAAGGCAGTACCGGTGAATACGGTTGTGATGGTCGGTGTGGAATTAGGCAAAAGCGCCTGAGGGACAATGCCACAAGCCAGGCTCAATCCAACCAGGAAGATGGCCGCACTCCCCAACGAGGCGGTGGGAACCAAATTTTTCCTCAAATAGCATTCCCTCTTCGTTACCAGCGTTTACTCTGACCCAAGATCCGCCGGGATCGTTACGGTGATGATCTTATCGATCACCGGGCGATCGCAGACCGTGTTCTTGCATGCCATATAGGTTACAGATACCTCGTCAACCAGCTCCGCACCGGTTTGCGGCAGTTGGACTGGCAAGCGCAGCGTCACCGGGCCGGCAGGATACACCTTCAGATCGGGATAATCCACAACAGCCGGCTCTGCCTGGATGGGCGGGCTTTCTTGCAAAGCGCCAACCACCTGCATTTTTGAACCAGTCGCCAACTCCAGCAAAGTTGGACGACCCAAGCCATCCACTCCGTTGCGAGGCAGATCCTTACTGTATAGATGATATCCTGCCCGGCTGGGCGTAAAAACGCCTGCCAAAACCATATCGCTGCGGTACTCTGAAGCGCCGCTGTCCTGCCACTCAAGCCGGATGGTGACCTGCACATGATTCTCTTCGAATTCTGCCAGGACAACCGAGTTATCTTGCTTAGAAGCATCCCCGCCCAACTCACAGGACGACAAAAATACTCCCGCAAGGATTAACCACACCCAACACAGCCGCAGTATTCTGTACCGCCGAGGTATTACTATCTTACCACTGTTGGCAAGCTTCCGCAATCATCCCTCACAATGTACAACGGACGGCCGCGCACTTCATCATAGATCCGGCCAATATATTCCCCTAAGATTCCCAGGGAAATCAACTGCACGCCGCCAAAGAACAGCACCGCAATCAGCACCGAAGCCTGTCCAAAAAAAGCTTGAGAACCGGCCAATCGCAAGATCGTCACCACCGGGATAGCCACCAGTGATATTCCCGCGGCGATAAAGCCAATCCAGGTAGCCACCTGCAGCGGTAAAAACGAAAAACCGGTGATCGCCGTCATCGCCAGCTTGAGCATTTTTCGGAAGGGATATTTAGACTCGCCGGCATGGCGAGCGGCGCGTTTGTACGGGACGCCCACCTGGCGAAACCCCACCCAGGCCGACATACCGCGCAAGAAACGATGGTGCTCGTGCATCTGCTGCATCACCTGAACCACTTGCCGGTCTAGCAGGCGAAAGTCGCCCGTATCCAATGGAATTTTGACATCCGTGATGCGGAAGATCAAACGATAGAACAGCGATGCAGTGAAAAGCTTGAACCAGGATTCTCCCTCGCGTTCGGCGCGCACCGCATAGACCACCTCATATCCCTGGCGCCATTGCGCGATCAAATCCAGGATCACTTCCGGCGGATCTTGCAAGTCGGAATCAATGATCGTCACCGCCTGGCCGAGTGCCCGGTCTAAACCGGCTGTGACCGCGATCTGGTGGCCAAAATTGCGTGCCAGGATCACCGGGCGCACCCGGGCATCCTGTTCGGCCAATGCGCGGATACTATCCGTGGAGCCATCGGTAGAGCCATCGTCGACCAAGAGCAGTTCCCAGGTCTCGCCGGTCGATTCCATCGTCTCTTTCACCCTGCGGTACAGCTCGGGCAGGTTGGTTATTTCGTTGAATATTGGAGCAATGATTGAGAAAGTTGGTTGTTCTGTCATATTAATCCACATCAAATTGATCGGTGAGTTGTCCCAAGCAGCTTCTGCAGGGCTTTCATATCCGGTTCGATCACCGGTGCGGGCTGCACAGCCTGCATCGCGGCGCGCACGTCTTTCAAACCGCTGCCCGTATTGATCGCCAACACCGGCTCGTCCGGTTCGATCAGCCCCTGGCGCAGCGCTTCGGCCACGCCGGCATATGAGGCGGCCCCGGCGGGCTCGGCAAAGATGCCCACCCCACCTAGCTCGCCGATAGCCCGCAAGATATCCTCATCTTTGACCACCAGGTAAGCGCCGCCCGTCTCGCGGGCCGCCCGCACCGCCCGCACGCCATCTCGCGGCAGGTCGACCGAGATGCTGTCGGCCAGGGTGTTCGCCGCCACCGGCGTGATCGTCTCCACGCCTGCCCGGAAAGCATTGGCCACCGCCGCCGAGCCTTCGGCCTGCACGCCGAAAAGGCGCGGCATGGCATCCAGCCAGCCCAGGGCCAGCAGATCTTTAAAGCCCTTGTGCACGCCAGAGATGATATTGCCATCCCCAACGGATACGAAAATGTTTAGGCGCCGGCCGGCCGGCAAGTTCTGCTGGTTTTGCTGCTGCCAATGCCATATTTCCAACGCCGCGGTTTTCTTCCCCTCCACGGTGAACGGGTTGTAGCCCGTATTGCGGCAGTACCAGCCAAATTCCTGCGCCGCCTGGATGGTCAGGTCAAAAGCCTGGTCGTAGCTGCCATCCACCAGGATCACTCGAGCGCCAAAGACCAGCAGTTGCGCCACCTTGGCCGGGGGCGCCGTGCGCGGGGCAAAGATCACAGCACGCTGCCCAACTGCAGCCGCCATGCCTGCCAGAGCCGCGCCAGCGTTGCCGGTCGAAGCAGTGACCACCACTTCGGCGCCCACCTGAAGCGCCCGCGCCACCACCACCGCGCTGGCACGATCTTTGAACGAAGCGGTGGGGTTGCGGCTTTCATCCTTGACCCACAGGGATCGCAGTCCCAGGCGAGCCGCCAGGCGTTCGACGGCATACACCGGTGTGCCGCCTGCCGCCCGCAGCGGCGTGCCCCACCCGCCCGGGTCCGCCACCGGCAGCAGCGGCAGGTAACTCCACAGGGAATCCTGAGCGGTATCTTGCAGGAAAGTTGATTTGCTGAGGGCGGTATAATCGTACACCACGTCCAAATTACCCCCATCAGCCGGACAAACATAGGTGACCTCACCCGCAGCGTATTCTTTTTGACACAACGAACAACGGTATCCTAAAAATTTTTCTTTCATAAAGCAGCCAATTCCAAATCAGCCATCAGGCCAAAGTGACCCGCTGGATAGATCAGCGCATTTTCACTGGAAGGCCGGTTCAACACCACCTGGCAATCTTTCACTCCAAGCATCTGGCTGACAAAAATATAATCCAGCGTGCCCTGCCAGGAGTGCGACTGAGACTGCTGCGTTCCGGGAAACCGCTGAAACAGGCGCAGGTATTGGTAAAACGCCATCGCGTTGGCCTTCCAGGAACGCGGCAGAGGCGTTGGGTAGGTATATTCAGGCTCGCGGCCGTGCACCTTGGCATAAGCAGAATTAAAATAACGGCGCATTAACTGGATTGCGGTGGTTTCCGGCAATCCATTGAAATCGCCGCACACCACCAATGGCGCTTTCATCGGCAGGGTTCCCAACCAAACCAGCAAACGCTGCAGTTGTTGGGAACGCTCAGGAGACTCGCCTGGCTGCCAATAAAAATGCCCGTTAACGATCGTCACAAACTTTCCCTCAGCCAAACCGACCCGCACAGACTGCGCCACGCGATTTTGCGTCCGCAGGTCAAGCATCGCATGCCGCTCAACCGGCAGCCGGCTCAGAATAGCAATTGCCTCTTGTCGCGATTTCTCGCCCGACTTAGGACACAGGTGCACCTGGTAAATCAGGCCGGTTTCGGCCAACGCATCCGCCAGCCATTGAGCGGGGTTTTCCGGCAGTTTTACTTCTTGCAGGGCGATCACGTCCGCCTTTAATTCGGCCAACCCCTCCCGCAAAAGCTCTTTGCGCTGGCTCCAATAGGTCAGGTCAACAGAAAGATTGAGCGTTACCAACCGGAAACGCGCCATAAAGCTACATACCTCGCTCACCGCGAATATAGGGGACGCCCAGAGCTGCCGGGGCGCCCAGCCTCTTCCGCATGGCCTCTCGAGAGACCAGCACCAAAACGATCACCGTGAACGCATAGGGCAGCATCTGCAGGAAAAAACCCCAATAAGGATTGTAATAAAAAGGATTGCGAAAACCCAGCAGCGTCATGGGTCCCTGGATATCCAGGATCAGCCGGCGCAGCGCGCCGAAAGTATAAGAGCCAAAAGCAGCCCGGAAAGGGTCCCACTGGGCAAAGATGACCAGGCCCACTGCAATCCAGCCTTGCCCGGCAGTGGTCAACTCACTGAACCAGCCGGGAGCTACCGCCAGGCTAATGGTGGCGCCAGCCACGCCGGCCAGGGCGCCGCCCACGAATACATACAGGTAACGCAGCCGGTAAACGTTAATGCCCTGCGAATCGGCTGCTGCAGGATGCTCCCCCACCGCACGCAAGTGCAAGCCGGGCCGGGTGTGATTGATGTAATACCAGGATAACGGTACCAGCAGGTAGCCCAGGTAGACCATTACACTCTGATCTTTGAAAAAGATCGGGCCCAGCAAGGGGATAGATTGCAATAGAGGGATTGAGAAGTTGGGCAGCAGCGAAACGGTTCCCGCCTTGCTCAAGCCTTCGCCCAACACCAGGCTCATGCCCGCACCGAGAAAAGTCAGCGCCAGCCCACTCACCACCTGATCGGCCTGAAGAGTAATACTGATGAAGGCATGCACCTGGCTGATCAATCCTGCCGCCAGCATCGCCGCGATCACACCCAACCAGGGATTATGTGTTGCCAGCGCAACGCTGTAACCGGTCATGGCGCCCATCAGCATCATCCCCTCCATCCCCAGGTTCATCACGCCCGACCGTTCCGAGAATATTCCACCCAGGGTGGCAAACAAGAGCACCGTACCCGTGCCAACCCCTGCCTGAAGTATGATGATCGGATCCATGGATCAGGCCTCCTCGCGCTCTTCAACTCGAACAATGCGCACACGATAGCGCAAGAAAAAATCACTGGCAATCAAAGATACCAGGATGATCCCTTGGATCATCTTGGGAATGCCGGATGGCTGGATCTCTCGCCCTGCCAGGATCAGAGCACCGAACAAGATCGAAACAACGATGACGACGAATGGATTGAGCTTAGCAAGCCAGGCCACAATAATACCGGTGAACCCGTATCCCGGCGAAATGGCACCTTGTAAGCGATGCACCACCCCCGTGATCTCAGACATGCCTGCCAATCCTGCCAGCCCACCGGAAATCATCATCACCAGCACGGTATTGCGCGTAATAGACAAACCCGCATACCGGGCAGCCTTGGGATTATCGCCGATCAAGCGGATCTCATACCCCAGGCGAGAACGATATAAGATCAGCCAGACCACAATCGCCGCCATCAAGCCAAAGATCAAGCCCAGGTGGGTGGTCAAACCAGACAGCCAGGGAACCTGCCTGGCGTAGTCTGTCAGGCGCGGCAGCCAGGCCGTTTTTGGAAAGACATGGCTCATTTGAAAACCGCCTTCGCTCCACACGGCGAAAATAAAGTAGTTGTTCCACGCCACAGCAATATAGTTCATCATCAACGTGGTGATCACTTCGTTGACATTAAAACGCGCTTTCAAAAAGCCTGGCACAAAGCCCCACAAAGCCCCAGCCAGCGTGCCCACCACCATCATCACCGGGATGAAGATCCACCGCGAGGTCTCTGCCGGCAAAATGGGCAGCAAGACCACGGCACTGGCTCCAAACGCCCCCAAGAAAAATTGTCCCTCCGCGCCAATATTCCACAAGCGCATCCGGAAAGCCAGCGAACAGGCCAGGCCCACCAGGATCAGGGGAGTAGCCTTCACCAGGGTGTCTGAAAAAACCCCCAGGCTGCCGAAAGAAGCCTGGGCAATGTGAGCATAGGAACGCCACGGATCGCCACCAGCAAAGGCGATCACAATCGCGCCCAATAATAAGGCGAAGACAATTGCGCCTAACGACACCACCAACGGATACCATTTCGGCGGTTCCTGTAAGCGGGGTTCAAAATAGATCCGCAGCGGTGGTTTGAACCGCGGTGACTTGAACCGCACACGCCCTTCTTCACGATTGCTCATGCATGTCTTCCCTCTGTAAGTCTAGCCCGTACTCGGGCCACCCGTACTCGGGTCAATATCAGCAAGCTGGGTGCCGCACATCATCAAACCGATCGTTTCGATTTCTGTCTTTTCGTCCAAAGCTCCCTGGCGGATTTCGCCCATGATCCGGCCTTCGTAGATCACGCAGATGCGGTCGCTCAAAGCGATTAATTCTTCCAATTCTTCAGACATGAGCAGGATCGCTGCGCCTGCCTCGCGCTGCTGCAGCAGCAAGCGCTGCACACCCTCGATTGCCCCCACGTCCAGGCCTCGAGTGGGCTGCACAGCCACCATCACAGCCGGCTCACCGGAAATCTCACGCGCCAGGATCACGCGCTGTAAGTTGCCGCCAGAAAGCAAGCGCACCGGCGTTTCTACTGAAGGAACCACAATGGCATAATCCTTCTGCAAACCAGAGGCAAACTGGGCAGCCTGCATCATATCCAACATCCAGCCGCGCGCAATGGGCGACTGGCGAAAACGTTTCATAATAACATTATCGGTGATACTCAAATTCGGAGACGACCCCACCTGGGTGCGATCTTCCGGCACATAACCAATCCCCTGGCGGATGTTGTATTCCACCGAACGGTTGGTGATATTTTTATCATTCATCATGATCTTGCCTTGAGTGCAGCGGCGCAGCCCGGTGATCACCTGGGCCAGCTCTCGCTGCCCGTTGCCCGCCACGCCCGCCAGGCCCACGATCTCGCCGCTGTGAACGTCCAGGGAAATCCCCTTCAGCGCCTCCAGGCCTTTATCATTCTCAGCATGCACATGGTCGATCGAAAGCACCACGTTTCCCGCCTGCTGAGGTTTCCTTTCGATGTGGAACAAAACCTCGCGTCCAACCATCAAGCGCGCCAATTCCTGCAGACTGGTATCGGCTGTTTTGACGCCTGCGGCGGTCACCCGTCCTTTGCGCAGAACGGTCACCCGGTCTGCAATCGCCATCACTTCATGCAGTTTGTGGCTGATAAAGATCACCGACTTTCCTTCGGCTGTCATGGAGCGCAGCGTATCAAACAAACCCTCGATTTCCTGAGGAGCCAGCACGGCGGTGGGCTCATCCATGATCAAGATATCTGCCCCCCGGTAAAGCATTTTTAACAATTCCACCCGCTGCTGCTCGCCAACAGAAAGCTGCCACACCTTGGCCTGCGCATCTACACGCAGCCCAAAGTGTTCTCCCATCTCATTGATCTGGCGATCATAATCTGCCAGGCGCAGCCGGAAGCGCGGTTCTTTCAACCCTAGCAAGATATTTTCCGTCACCGATTGTGATGGCACCAGCATAAAATGCTGGTGCACCATCCCCACCCCGGCCTCGATCGCATCGCGAGGCGAATGGAACGTGACCAGTTTTCCTTTAACCAGGATCTTGCCGGCTTCTGCCTGATAGAGACCCGCCAGGATATTCATCAACGTGCTTTTGCCGGCGCCGTTTTCTCCCAGCAGGGCATGGATTTCACCCCGGCGCAGTTCAAAATCGACGCGATCATTAGCCAGCACGCCCGGAAAACGCTTGATAACGCCGCGCATCTCCACCACCAGCGTTTGCGTGGGCAGCTCCTGGCTCTCACTTGATTCGCGGGATTTTAAACCGTCGTGGGGATTTGATCCGTCTATGATTTGTTCCATCGCTAATATTCGGAGACAAGGTCAGGATCCGGATTGGGTGCTTGCGCAGCCAACCGGACCCTGACCGTACTCAACTGGATTGACTAATCGGTCTTTGGCAGTTCAGCAGTAATGCCTTCTGCCCACCACTTCATGCAGTACTTACAACCCAAACCATATTCCGGGAATTGATCCAGGTCAGCCTGGTCCATCTTCGAGCCAGCAGGCACAATGGTATTGCCCTGATTATCCATGATCGGGCCGGTAAACACATCGAAGCGCGTGAATTGGCCCTTGAGAGATTTGTCAATGATAGAGCGCACTTCATCCACAACCTCAGCGGGTAATTCCTTGACGCCCATGGGCAGCGACTGGCCTTCCATAAAGCCGTAGAGGCCCAGTGCGCCTGTTTCCGCATCGAAATAATCCCAACCTGGCTTATAGGTGCCCGCAGCCACCTGTTCGGTGATCTTGGCATAGATCGGGCCCCAATTCCAATAAGGAACGGTCAAGCAGCGATCCACCTTGCAGGAACCATACCAGTCATAGGTCACGCCCCATTTACCCTTTTCCTGAGCCACATCGGCAACCGCCGGGGTATCTGCGCCGGTGAAAACCACCTGAGCACCGGCATCGAAGAGGGAAGCAGCCGCTTCTTTTTCAATCACGGGATCATGCCAGGTACTGATCCAGCGCACATCCATGGTGCACTCCGGGCAGGTCTTCTTCATACCCAGGGCAATGGCATTCCCAAGGCGCAGTTCCTCCGGAATGGGGAAGGTCGCCATATAACCCAGCTTGGGGTTGCCATCCATCTTAGCGCGCGCCCCGGCCAGCATCCCAGCCGCATACTTCATCACTTCCATGGCGCCGAACAGGTTGCCGAAGTTGGTTGAATTGGACTTGATGCCGCTAATGTGGACATACATGCTCTTCGGGAATTCACCAGCCACGATTTCCATCGGGTCGCCAAAACCGAAAGATGTACCAATGATCAGGTCAAAACCTTTCCGCGAGAGAGCGCGGAAAACCTGCTCCGAGTCAGCGCCTTCGGGCACATTCTCGATATACGCCACATGTACGTTCGGCACATTCTTGGCAACATACTCGAGTCCCTCATAGTGGGACTGAGACCAACCGCCATCATCATGGGGGCCGATCAGAACCATGCCAACGTTGAATTTGCCTTTTTCCACATTCGGGATCTGAAAACCGCCCACTTCCTCGGGCTTTTGGCTGCAGCCCGAAAGGGCAATCGCCAGAATTAGCAGCACTGTCAATATTTTGGTACGCATTTACTCCTCCATCAAGATGATCTAAATTGGTCGATTCAAACCAGACATTTCTAGCATTCTCCATCAATGCAAAACGGCAAACAGGTTGAGGGCACCTCCTTTCGTGAAAACGCCTCCGGGGCAGAGCCTCTCTATAGCGCTCCATACATGTTAGCAAATCGCTAAATGTTTTTGAACAACTTTACAGCCAACATAGCGGTTTGCTCAAGTGATTGGCCGATTTTACGCATCTATTTAGTTAAATAATTTTCGGCCAATCACACAGCATCTACCATGCACAATGTACAAGGATACACCCTTCGGACGAGATTGTCTATACTACTTATAAAATAATTACCTCTACTCATTAACGATCCAGGTACCCGTCTCGCCGCGCAATGCTTTGCTGATGTTGGGGGGATTGGTGATCAAGGCTTGCTTTCCACCTGCTTCCAAGAACCAGATGATCGCTTCGATCTTCGGCGCCATGGAACCCTTGGCAAAATGGATGCCCTCTGCCAGGTACTGCTTAGCTTGCGCCAGTGTGATTCGATCCAACCACTGCTGCTGTGGCGATCCAAAATGGATCGCCACCTTCTCCACCGCAGTGGAGATGAGGAAAAGATCGGCTCTGATCGCCTGGGCCAGCAGGGAACTGGCAAAGTCTTTATCGATCACCGCAGCCGTGCCACGATACTCGCCCTCGCCGACGTCAATGACCGGGATGCCCCCACCGCCGGCGGCAATTGCCACCACGCCGCTCTGCAGCAAAGCTTTCACCGTATCCAGCTCAACGACTTCTTTGGGCTGCGGAGAGGCCACCACACGCCGCCAGCCGCGGCCGGCGTCTTCAACGACCGCCCAATCCATTTCCTTGGCACGGCGCTGCGCCTCGGCCTGGTCCATAAAGCCGCCGATCGGTTTGGTGGGGTTCTTAAATGCCGGATCATCTCGATCTACCAATACCTGGGTTATGACCGTCGCCACATTTTTCTTGATGCCCCGCCGGTAAAGCTCGTTCTGCAGGGTTTGTTGCAAGGCATAACCAATCGCTCCCTGGCTGTCCGCACCGCAAACATCCAGGGGGATTTCGTGCATCCCCTCTACCCGGTAAGCAATCTCTGATCGCCGCAGGATAAAACCCACCTGTGGGCCATTCCCATGGGTGACAGCAACATCCCAGCCGGCTTCGATCATATCCGCGATGTAAAATGTGGTTTCTTTAGAAGCCGTGTATTGATCTTCCACCGTCTGGTGCTGCTTATCCTTGATCAAAGAATTGCCACCGATAGCCACTACCGCAAATTTACGCGCCTGTTCGGACATATTTCACTCCTTTAGCGCATGGTCAAAGCCATGACAGCTTTTTGAGCGTGCATACGATTCTCAGCTTCATCATAGACCACAGAATGAGGCCCGTCGATCACTGCATCGGTTACTTCAATGTTGCGATCCGCCGGCAGCGGGTGCATGTAAATAGCATCTGTTTTCGCCGCGGCCATTTTGCGCTCATCTGTGATCCAGCTTTCATATTTCTTGATGATCCTGGCGCCTTCATCCGAGTCGGGCGTATGTACCATCGCGCCCCAGGACTTGGCATAAACGATATCGGCATCCTTAAAAGCTTTTTCCATACCATCCGGATCCGAGATCACTTCAAAGCCCGTACCGTACTTGCGCGCTTGCTCGCGGGCCTGGTCCATAATGTCAGGCATTAGGCGGAATTCGAGCGGGTGCGCCAACACTACATCCAGACCAAAGCGCGGCATTTGCAGGATCAGGCTCTGCGGCACCGACATGGGCTTCTGGTACGAGGCCGCATACGCCCACGATACAACCATCTTTTTCCGCCGCAAATCGCGGCCCTTCTTCTCAATGATCGTCATCAAGTCAGCCAGGCATTGGAAAGGGTGATAGATATCACATTGCATATTGAGCACCGGCACCCGTGCCGCCCTGGCAACCGCGTTCAGGTAGCCATTGCCCACGCCCCAATCGCAGTGGCGGATGGCAATACCATCGTAATACCGTCCAAAGATCTCGCCGATTTCCTTCGGCGTGTCGCCATGTGCAATCTGAGTAGTTTTGCTTTCGATAAAGGCCGCGTGCCCGCCCAATTGCGCCATGCCCGCTTCGAACGAGCCGCGCGTGCGGGTGCTGCTAAAGAAGAACAACATCGCCAGCACCTTGTCGCGTAAATAAGCATGCGGTTCGCCCAAGGCCCGCTTGCGCTTCAGGTCAAAGGCCACCTCCAAAACCGTTTCAACTTCTTCTTTCGAAAAGTCAAGGTCGCCGATCAAATCTCGATTACGAAGGTCTGTTTGCATCGTTTTCTCCTTGAAAAACTATAGTGAGCATCTCACTCAACCGCCCCTAAGACCAGAGCCAATAAAGCCATGCGGACCACAACGCCGTTAAACGCCTCGATCCAGTAACGCTGGTGGCGGGTGTCATCTACTTCCGCAGGCAGCTCGTCCATGCGCGGCAGTGAATGCAGCACAATGGCATCCTGGCGTGCTTTTCGCAGCAGTTCTTTCGTAACCTTGTAATTCGCGGGAGTCTGGCCTTCTGACCCTGTGCGCTCATCGCGGGATTTGGTGTAATCGGGCTGCACCACCGGTTCCATATAGATGACGTCTGCCTCGGCAATGGCCTCTTCGACATGCTCGATTTCCTTGAAATTCAGGTTCAGCGAGCGGAGCTCCTGCTTGAAGTCATCCGTCAGGCGCATATCGGGAGGAGCCACATAAAACGCATTAATATCAAATTGGGTCATGGCATAAGAGATACTATGCATGGTGCGCATGCGCATATCACCAATCAACAAGAAATTCAGTCCATCCAGCCCGCCCTTCTCATTGAGGATTGTGTACATATCCGTCAGTACCTGGGTGGGATGCTCTCCCCAACCGTCGCCGGCATTGATCACCGGGATACTGCACCAACGCGCCGCTTCATGGGGCGCTCCTTGCTGAAAATGGCGCATCACCAAGACATCGCCATAGAATTCCAACATACGCACCGTATCTTTGATCGATTCCTGGTAAAAATCGCCGGCGCGCGTCATCTTGGCATCCGAAAAGCCCAGCACATGCCCTCCCAAACGATGCATGGCAGCCTCGTGCGCCAGGCGGGTGCGGGTGCTGGGCTGATAAAAAGCGGTAACCAGGGTCTTATCTTTCAACAAGTCGCTGTTCCGGCGGTTGCGGGCGATCGGCGCCAGGTCGTCTGCCACTTCGAACACCCGATAGTAATCTTCTCTACCAAATTCTTTCAACGACAGAATATCACGTCCCATAAAACTACGCATAAATTGATCCTCCAAGTTTGAAACTACATGATTTTGAAATTAGAGAACAGGGATCATTAATCCCTGGAATCCACTCAGTCATCAAACACTTCACCAATCAACCGGAATAGCCGGTTTCAATTCGCCGGACAACATGAAAACGAAAATGTCCCGGCAAGAAATAGCTGTAAGAGTAATCTACCACGCGCCCCTCAATGGTGTACAGGTATGCCACAAAGCACAGCAACACATCGCCGCGCTGGATTCCCATCGCCCGAGCAATGTCCGGCGAGGCGGTTGTTGCTTTGATCTCGCAGCGTGAGGAGCTCAATACCGGCGAGCCGCGCTTCAGGATAATATCTAAAACCGAACCTTTGTAACCCTTCTCCAACTCGGCAGGAGCCAAAACGTCTCCGGGCAAAACATCGATCAAGTATGCCGCCGGATGCCCTTCCGCCAGGATGACCCGCGACACCCGCAGCACTTTATCGCCAGGCTGGCAGCCCAAAGCCAAAGCATCATCCTCGCTGGCATTGTCCGGCGAGACCATATTCTCTCCCAAGGAAACCGGCAATCCAATCCGTTCTGCCAACCTCTCGATGCTTTCCAGCATCTCCAGGCCGCTCTGGATCACCTGGGGCGGCCGCGAGACAAATGTCCCCGAGCCCTGGCGCCGGTAGATCACGCCTTGCGTTTCAAATGTGCGCATGGCCTCCCGCAGCGTGGCCCGGGAAACTCCTAACTTGCGCGCCAGTTCTGGCTCAGATGGTAATCGTTGGCCTGTTTCCAGTCCTGCGATCATACGCCGTAAATTTTCATAAAGCTTATACGCGATGGGTGTTTTTGCCGTTGTCATGGTATGTTTTCACTTTCTATTACAGGGATCAATGAGAACCGGTTTACATCCACCAAACCCAAGTCTGTGATGCGCAGGTCAGGGATGACCGGTAAAGCACTCAAACTAAGCTGCATGTTGGGGTTATTCAATGAGCAGCCACACAGCCGGAATCCATCCAGGATGGTAGCTGCCTGGCGGGCCACTTCTTCGGCGCGGCCAGAAGACATCAACCCCGCGATGGGAAGTTCGATCTTGCCAATCACTTCGCCTTCTTTCACCACAACCTGGCCGCCCCCAATGCGTTTTAGCTCATTGGCAGCCATCGCCATGCAGCCGTCATCCGTCCCTACGATTACCATCTGGTGGCAATCGTGAGCCACGGTGGTTCCAACCGCGCATGGAACCGTGAAACCGAAGCCGTGCACCAGGCCAACCTGCACCACACCGGCGCCCCGATGCCTGTCAAGCAAAGCGATCTTAGCAATGTCCTGGCGCAGATCTGCCTGCACCTCCCCCTCCATCACCGGTAAAGTATATCTCAGGCGCTGGTTGGGAGCCTGGTTTTCAATGATCCCGATCACGTTGGCAGAGACCTGCGCCTGGTCGCCGCTCACTGCCAGGCGGAAATCGCCGGTATTGACTTCTCGAGCCAACCGCACAGACTGCCGCACCCAATCTGGATAAGTAAAAGTCTGCAGATCCACCAAAACCCTTCCAGATTTGGCAATCACGGTTCCTTTTGCAATGACCATCTCCGGCGGGTTGGCCGCCACTCCCGGCAATTCAGACATGATCAGAATATCCGCAAAGCGCCCGGGGGCAATCTGGCCTATATCTCCGTCGACATGGAAATGTTCAGCCGTATTCAAAGTAGCCATTTGCAGGGCAGTCATCGGCGGTACACCGCTCTCAATCGCCACGCGCAGCGCACGGTTGACATGACCTTCTTTGACCAACGTGTACGAATGCGAATCGTCGGTGCATAATAAGAAATGCCTGGGATCCAGGCCCAATTCTGTCACGGCCCGCACCTGCTCGGCCACATCATGCCAGGCAGAGCCAAAGCGCATCATCACCTTCATGCCCTGGCGAATGCGGGCAACGGCATCTTCGAGGCGAGTGCCTTCGTGATCGTCCTGGGCACCGCCGGCCACATAACCGGCAAAAGGGCGACCCAGGTCCGGCGAAGCATAATGCCCGCCAATCACCTTGCCGGCCTTGCGCGTTGCAGCCAGTTCCTGGTGCAGCCAGGCTTCGTTAGCAGCCACACCTGGAAAATTCATCACTTCGCCCAGGCCAATGATCCCCGGCCAACTCAACGCCTCGGCCACATCCTCGGGACGGATCTCTGCCCCCGGAGTTTCCAATCCGGGCGCAGACGGCACGCACGAAGGAGCCTGCACCCATACGTGGATCGGTTGGTGGCGAGCCTCATCAACCATCAGGCGCACACCCTGTAGACCGAACACATTGGCAATCTCATGCGGATCGATGAACATGCCCGTAGTTCCATGGGGGATCACTGCCCTCACAAACTCAGTGATGGTAAGCATACCCGACTCAACATGCATGTGGGCATCCAACAAGCCGGGAACCAGATAACGGCCATCGGCCTGGATCACCCGGGTTTTATCTCCCACTGTATACCTCGCATCAGAGGCAACCAGGGCAACGCGTCCATCCTTGATAGCAATATCGGTCTGGGCGACAACTTCGCCAGATTGTACGCAAGCCCATTTACCGTTGCGGATCACCAAATCAGCCGGCTCGCGTCCCATAGCTACGTTTACCAGGGAATTTACCGCATGGAACTCCACTATCCAATCCTTCCTTATATCTCCAGCCTCTACGCTTACTCTCCGGCGACCAATCTCCTGGCAGCCCGGTTGTGACGCTCGATCATAACCGGAAGATCGATGGTGGTGATCTGCCCTTCTCGCACAACAAACCTTCCCCCCACCATCGTATAGGCTGCCCGCGCAGGCGCACAAAAGACCAATGCCGCCACAGGATCATGCAGGGCGCCGGCATATTCGATCTGATCCAGGCGAAATGCACACAGATCCGCACATTTGCCAGGTTCCAACGAACCGATATCCTGGCGGCCCAGGACTGCCGCTCCCCCGAGCGTGGCAATCTCCAGGGCCTGGCGGGCTGTCATCAGGGCAGATGCATCCGAACCAGACAAGGACGCACCCGACAAACCGGAGCGCAGGCGGGCGACCAACATAGCCAGGCGAGTCTCTTCCAACAGGTTAGAACCATCGTTGCTGGCTGAACCATCCACGCCCAAACCCACTTTCACACCTGCCAATAACATATCCTGGATTGGAGCGATCCCCGAAGCCAGGCGCATGTTTGAAGCAGGGCAATGCGCCACACCGCAGCCCGTCCTGGCATATAAGGCAATCTCTTCCTTATTCGCATAAACCGAGTGGGCAAACCACACATCGCAGCCGGTCCAATTCAACACATCCATGTAGGCCGCCGGACGGTAACCGAATTTCTGTTCGCAAAATACTTCTTCATCTTGCGTCTCTGCCAGGTGAGTATGGAGATGTACGCCATACTCGCGCGCCAGAGAAGCACTGGCGCGCATTAACTGCGCAGTGACACTAAAAGGCGAACACGGCGCCAACACGATCTGGGTCATTGCGCCCGGGTTTGGATCGTGGTACGTTTCGATCAAGCGCTGGGAATCTTTGAGAATGAATGCTTCGCTCTCAACCACCGCGTCTGGCGGCAGCCCGCCCTGGCTCTCGCCCAGGCTCATCGAACCACGCGAGGCATGCAGGCGCATTCCCATGGCGCGCCCTGCTTCGATCTCATCATCCAGCCGAGAACCGTTGGGATAAATATACAAATGGTCAGAAGCCGTGGTGCAGCCAGAAAGCGCCATTTCTGCCAGGGCGATCTGCGTAGAAACGAAGATGTCTTCCGGTCTTAACCTGGCCCAAATAGGGTATAAGGTTTTCAGCCAGTTAAAAAGATTGGCGTTTTGAGCGGCAGGCACTGCCCGGGTAAGTGTTTGATAAAAGTGATGGTGTGTATTGACCAGGCCCGGCAAAACCACGTGCCCGGACAGATCCAAGATCTCGTCCGCAACTCCAGGCAGCTCAGGGCTCGCACCAACCTGCTCGATAAAGCCATCGCGGATAAAAACGCCACCGTCGGGAATCTCCCGGCGATGGCAATCCATGGTTACCAAACACTGCGCGTGATGGATTAATTGGGTAGTCATCGTATATTCAGAAATTTATTCAATTGCCTGGTTATGTTTTTCTGAAAGGAATGCAGTTGTTTGTTATTTGTCTGACAAATACAGTTTAACAAAGAAATGCCGGCTTGTCAAATATCAGATAAAAAGGGATTTCGAAGCAGTAGAAGAGATTAAAATCAACCCAGCCAAGAAGCCGAA
>CAZVRZ010000060.1:0-31861 GCA_964629965.1 uncultured Anaerolineaceae bacterium | reverse complement strand
ATTTCCAATGCTCGGCCTGTAAAACCTTCACCGAGTACATTGAAACGCAGGTGATGAATGAACTGGTAGCTTCCGGCCAGGTCTATTACGTCTTTCACAATTATCCATTCATGGATAATTGGTCGGATTTGAAGGAATCCGACCAGGCCGCCCACGCCGCCATGTGCGCCGCCGAGCAGAACCGCTTTTGGGATTATCATGACATCATCTTTGCCAATTATGGTGGTGAGAACGAGGGCGGGCTGACGGATGCGCGCCTCATTTCCTTTGCGGATGCCTTAAACCTCGACATGGGCGATTTCAGGGCCTGCTACCAAGAGAGGCGGTATGCAGCCGAGATCGATAAGGATATCAGTCTTGGGGAGTCGCTGGAGGTATCCGGCACGCCGACCGTTTTCATCAACGGTGTGGTCGTTCGCCCGGGTTATGTACCGTCCTACGAAGACATCAAGGCTGCTGTGGACGCCGCCCTGGCAGGCAATTGAGCTGCTCTTACAGCGTGAAGTAAATCGTGCAGCCCGCATCGCGGGCTGCTTTTGCCCAGATGCGGCCTCCATGCCGCACGATGATGCGCTGCACCAGCGCCAGGCCCACGCCGGTGCCCTCGAATTCGGCTTCGCTGTGCAGGCGTTGGAACACGCCAAAAAGCTTGTAAACGTGTTCCATATCAAAGCCAATGCCGTTATCTTTGACATAATAAACCCACTTGCCCTGCTCGTCCACCAGGCTGCCGATCTCGATCTCGGCCACGGTGCGTGTCCGGGTGAATTTGAAGGCATTGGACAGCAGGTTGATCCATACTTGCAACAGCAAGGTTGGATCGCCCTGGCAGGCGGGCAGATCGCCCATCGTGATCTCCACGTGCCGCTCTGCGCGCTCGCTGGTGAGCGCTTGCAGCGCTTGATCTACCATTACCTTCATTTCGATCGGCTGTTTATTGAGCTGCTGGCGGCTGAGGCGCGAAAACTTGAGCAGCTCATCGATCAGGTGGCCCATGTATTGGGCGCTTTTGCGTACCCGGCCAAACAGTTGGTGTGCTTCTTCGGGCAGCTCGGGTGCATAGTCTTCCTGGATGATGCGCGAAAATCCATCGATCGAACGCAGCGGGGCGCGCAGATCGTGCGAGACAGAGTAGCTGAAGGCTTCCAACTCCTTGTTGGTGCTTTCTAATTGGGCGGTGCGTTCGATCACGCGCTGCTCCAATTCGGCATTCAGCCGCCGGATTTCCAGATCTACCCGCTTGCGCTCGCGAATATCCCGGGCGATGCTCTGAAAGTGCTGCGGCTGGCCGGAAGTGTCGTTGACCAGCACGGTGCTGATCTCAACAAGGATTTCGCTGCCGTCCTTACAGCGCAAATTACACTCGAACAGCGGGGTGGTGCTGCTTTCGCCATGCTCGGATTGCCATCTTTCGATATCTGCCCTGAGCTCGGCAGGGGTCACAATGATTTCCTGGGCGCGCATATTGGTCAGCTCTTCGACCGTGTAACCGGTCAACTCAGCTGTGCGCTGGTTCGCCAGCAATATATTACCGTCCAGGTCGCCGATGATCACCGCATCGTTGCTGTATTCGAACAGGGCGCGGTAGCGCTGCTCATTTTCTCGCAGCGCCTTCTCGGTGCGCATACGTTGGGTGATATCGGTGAGCGATACCAGCACCTTATCCCATGTTTCTTCATGCCCGGCGACCAGGTTCAGCTTCCGGCTGACGATGATCTCGCTTCCCTGGCAGGTGCGGTAATTCATTTCGGCTTCGAACTCCGTTTTACCTTTCGCCAGCACGATGAGCTGTTCGCAGAAGACCTCGTAGCTTGCCGGCAGATAAATGTTATTCAGGTTGTCCAGTTGGTCGCGCTGGCAATGGAACATCTCGCAGGTTGCCCGGTTGACGGCTGTGATCTTCACCATCTCGGCCAGTTGGCGCGCCAGCCCGGGGTTCTCTTTGAAATACGCTCTCCAGTCGAAACCTGCCTCCTGGCTGATCCCATCCAAATGCGCCTTGACCGCTGAAAAGTCCTCGTCCCACAAAGAAATAGGCGAGTCTTCGAACAGGGTGCGGTAGCGTTCTTCGTTGGCTTGCAGCGACTCGAACGAGGTGCGCAGTTGGGCAGCCATGCGGTTGAAGGAGTGCGCCAGGTCTCCCAACTCGTCTTCGCTGTTCACCTGGGCAGAGATATACAGGTGGCCGGCCTCCAGTTCCGAGGCAGCCGTCGCCAGGCGGTCGATATTGCGGGTGATGTTATTACTCAGGAAAGCCGCGATCGCGCCCGCCGAAGCTAGGCCCAGCACCGAAGTCAGCAGCAGGGCGACCGTCGCCAGGCGGTTGGTCCGCTCGATATCTTGCTGGGCGCTCAGGATCGACGCATTGGAAAGCTCGATCAATTCTTTGGAGATCGGGTCGAGAGAGGCGGCCTGGGCATCGAATTCACCGAATTTGCCTCGAATGGCATCGTCCAGTTCCACCACGTGCAGCGCCGCCGCCCGGTATGCTTCCAGCGCGGCCAGGGCGGTTGTTTTTCCCTCCGCTTCCAGCCAGTCGGATTGCTCGATGGATTGGTTCAGCAAGACGATCGCATCGAAGGCGGCTTGCATGGCGCCCCGCTGGCGGGTTGCCAGGTATTCGTTCTCGTGAAGCTGGATTTCCAGGTACTGCTCGATCCACAGTGGGCTGCCGGTCTTTTCCAGGCTGTTGAGCAAAGCCCGCGAGGTGTTATCCAACTGCATCTGCCAGCCGTCCGGCTCGCCGACCAGCTCGATCACCAGGGCGATCGATTCCATGAAAGTTTGTTCGTAGCGTTCTGATATGGAAAGATAAAGGTTGAAATCGATGTCATTGGGGGGTAGAGTGTTTTGGATATTGGATGTTTCGATCAACCCCTTCAGTTCCAGGCTGAGATCTTCGGTTTGGGCAAGCTGGGCCAACGCATCTTGCGCATAGATATCACGCGCTTGCGAGTATCCCACCTGCGGGTAGCGTAAGAAAAAATCGCGCTGCAGGCGGCGGGCTTTCTCCAGCCCGGCGTCCAGCCCCAGGATCAGGCGCTGCATCTGCGTGCTGGTGATGATGGCGGTCTCGGTCTTGCGCCGCACGGCGTTGAGCAGCCCAAAACTGCTGATCGTCACTACCAGGATCAGCGCCAGCAGCACACCAAAGGCTACAGCGAGCTTGGTGGATATTCCTTTCCGTTTTCGAGGCCGTGAGAGCTTTTCTTTAAGTTTCATCTAACCTTGTCCGCCGTCACACAGCCCGCCTTCTCTGTCAAGCCAATAACTTCAGGATGGCAACGATCAGGGGGGCGATCACCAGCGCTGGTAAGAAGTTGCCCACCCGGATTGGTTTGATCTCGAGCAGGCTGCTAATGGCAATCCCCACCAGCAAGACGCCCCCCACCGCGGTCATCTCGTTCATCATCGGCTCGGAGACGAAGGTCTGCACCTGGGCAGCCAGCAGGCTCAAGCCGCCCTGGTAGATCAGGATCACCAGGGCCGAAAAGAGCACGCCCACGCCCAGGTAAGAAGCAAAGGCCAGCGCCGCGAACCCATCCAGCACTGCCTTGATCGCCAGCAGGCTGTAATCGCCGCTCAGGCCATCCTGCACCGAACCCAGGATCGTCATCGGCCCCACGCAGAACACCAGCGAGGCGGTCAGAAAACCACGGATGAACCGCTCGCGCGCTGCTGCCTGCCCGCCTGCCTGGGCCGGGTCGCCGACTGCGCCTTCTTTCTGTTTCTGGCCCAGACGCGCTTCGATGAAGGCTCCCAGCCCGCGCAGCCCGTCTTCGATGCGCCACCATTCTCCCAACACGCCGCCCACCAGCAGGCTGCCCAGCACGATGATGGCGTTATCCGTCTTAGTGAACATTTGGATGCCGTAACAAGCCGTGAACAAGCCCAACCCGGCCACCACGGTCTGCCGGATGCGTTCGGGCAGGCGCGCCCCGAAGAGCATGCCCAGCGTTCCGCCGATCAGTACGGTAACGATATTCAGGATGGTTCCGATCATTCATCTCTCGCCAGGGTCGGGGATGGTCTGCCGCTGGCCTGGTTTTCGAGCAGTTCCAGCGCGAAGCACAGCGAAGACAGCCGGTTCAGGTAACGCAGCAGCTCAGGGTTTTCGATCTCGTTCTGGTGCAGTAAATAGGCCACCCGCCGCTCGGCTCGCCGCACGATCGTGCGGCTCAGGTCCAGCACCGCCCCCGCCGGGCTGTCGCCGGGAACGATGAACTCGTCCGGCGCGGCGATCCGCTTTGCCAGGGCGTCGGTTTGCTCTTCCAGCCAGGCGACGCGGCCGGCATCCACCTGGCGGAAGCGGGCGGCGTTCTCGGGCGTGGCTGCCAGCTCGGCCATCAGGTGGTACAGGTCGCGCTGGATCGCCAGCAGCAGCTCCTGGCAGCCTTCCGAACGACAGGCCGCCCGCGCCATTCCCAGTGCGGCTGTGGCCTCGTCCACGCTGCCGACAGCTTCGATCCTTGGGGCGTATTTGGGTGTCCGACCTTCCCCCAACAGCCCGGTGTAACCATCATCTCCCGCCGCGGTATACATCTTTGCCATAGCGGCGATTATATCACTGCCCAGGCTTGAACTGGCAAAACCTTTCAAAAGGCGCTATACTATGCCCGCATAACGCCTATGACCGAAAATATCACCCCCCATTCTTCCCGCTTGCCCGGGTGGCCGTCTTTCTTGGACTGGCCTTTACCGGGTTCCGTGGAAACTGCGCTGATCATCCTGCTGATCGCCCTGGCGGCGCTGACCCGTTTTTACGACCTGGGGGCGCGCGTCATGAGCCACGATGAGATCAACCACGTGGCCCTGGCCTACGAATTTTCCCAGGGCGGCGGCTACCAGTACAGCCCCGTCACGCACGGCCCGCTGCAGTTTCACCTGCTCGCCCTATCCTATTTCTTGTTGGGCGACAACGATTTCACCTCGCGCCTGCCGGCGGCATGCTTCAGCGTGGCGTCTGTTGCCTTCGTGCTGCTGGCCTACCGTCGCTACCTGGGGCGGCTGGGCGCCCTGGCCGCCGGGCTGCTGCTGATCATCTCGCCATACATGCTCTTTTACGGGCGCTATGCACGCAACGAAGCCTTCATCATCTTTTGGGGCCTGCTGACGCTGTATGCCATCCTGCGCTACCTCGAGAGCGGCGAGCGCAAGATGCTTTTTCTCTTCACTTTGGCAAATGCCCTTCATTTTGTGGATAAAGCCACTTCGTACATCTACGTTGCCCTGCAGATGCTTTTCCTGGCATTGTACCTGGTGTATCGCCTGACCGAGAGAGAGTGGCCCCGTCCGCATTTCCGCCGCGGCTTCCTCATCCTGCTGCAATTAGCCTTGCTTTGCGGGGGTGCGGCGGGGGTGTTGGGCCTGGCCGCTCAGCCCGGCGCAGCCCGTTCCGCCGGCTCTGCTGCCGCCGTGGTCGCTCTGGCCGTGGCTGCCCTGGCGATGGCTGTTGCCGCGCTGGTCTTGCTGGTGCGCAGCCTGGGCCTGGCAGGCTTGCGCACCGAACGCTCGTTCGACCTGCTGTGGCTCCTGTCCAGCCTGCTCTTGTCGCTGCTGGCTGCCCTGCCTCTCAAGCTGGCCGGCCTGGATCCGCTGGATTACAGCCCAGAGGGACTGCTGCGCGGCGTGATCGTCTTTCTGGTGCTGCTGCTCCTGGCGGCCGGCCTGGGCTTGTGGTGGCATCCCGGTGAATGGCATTGGCACGCCCTGCTGTTCTACGGGCTCTTTGTCTTGTTCTACACAACTGTTTTCACCCGTCCTGCCGGTTTTGGCGTGGGTGTGATGGGCGCGCTGGGCTACTGGCTGTCGCAGCAGGCGGTCAGCCGCGGTGGCCAACCCTGGTTCTATTATATTTTCCTGCAGATTCCTTTATATGAGTTTCTGCCTGCCCTGGGCTGTTTGCTGGCCGGCCTACTGGCCACGCGCCGGCGCTTGTGGTTGTCGCCTGGCTTGTCCGGCAACCCCGTTCCCACCCTGCCTCTGCTGCTGTATTGGGCGGCCATGAACCTGGCGGCCTTCACCGTGGCAGGCGAGAAAATGCCCTGGCTGGTGGTGAATATCACCCTGCCCATGATCCTGGCGAGCGGCTGGCTGTTGGGCTGGCTGCTGGAAACGCTGCGCCTGCCGCGCTCCCCATCGGGCAGCCTGGGCTTTGCCCTGCGCTCAGCCATCCTGCTGGGCCTGGGTTTCCTGGCAGTTTTGACGGCGCGCTCTGCTTTTCGCGCCGCCTACCGCCTCTATGATTATCCCTTCGAATACCTGGTCTATGCCCACGCCGCGCCGGATCCCAAGCGCTTGCTGGCTGATATCGAGCAGATCGGCATCCGTACCGGGCAGGGAACCGGGCTGGCAATCGCTTACGACAACGAGGCGCGCTATCCCTACTGGTGGTACCTGCGCCATTATCCCAACCAGGTCGATTTTTCCAATCAGCCCACCCGCAGCCTGCGCGACGCGCCGCTGGTATTCGCCGGCGAAGAGACGCATGCCCGGGTGGACGAATACCTTGGCGACGAGTACGTTGTTTACCAGGCCACCCGCATGTGGTGGCCGAACATGGATTACTGGAACCTGAAATGGGATTTCATCGACACCGACCGTCGCCGCGATCTGGGCCAGGATGTGCCCCCCATGACGATCCCCGAATACTGCCGTTATAGCTGGCGGCGCCTGCGCCCCTTCTTCACCGACCCGGCCGTGCGCCATGCAGTCTGGCAGGTCTGGCTCAACCGTGACTTCGGCGAGTACGCCGGGTTGAAGGACAGCCGCTCTTTCACCCCCGAAAACTGGTCGCCTGCGAAAAAGATGTGGGTCTACATTCGCAAAGACATCCTGGCACAGGCGGGCGAACTGGGCATCTCGGCCCGTTCGCTGGCGGTCTCTACACTCGCCGGCGGCGCACCGATCACGCCTCTGCCGGTTAGCCAGGTATTCCGCACTTCCAGCGGCGAGCAGCAGTTCGTTCAATTGCGCGACCTGGTCTTGGCGCCGGACGGCAGCCTGTACCTGGCGGATGCCGGCGGGCACCGCATCTGGCACCTGGATGCCTCGGGCCAGGTGCTGAAGACCTGGGGCTTTTTCGCCGATATTGCCGCCGGCGACGCCCTGGGCGGCGCGTTCAACGAGCCTTGGGGGCTGGCGCTGGGCCTGGACGGCAGCCTGTATGTCGCCGACACCTGGAACCACCGCATCCAGAAATTCACCGCCGATGGTAAGTTCGTGACCGCCTGGGGATATTTTGGCACGGGCGAGGCCCCAGAGGCCTTCAATGCCCCGCGCGACCTGGCCGTGGACGCCCAAGGCCGGATGTACGTGGCCGACACAGGCAATGACCGCATTGTGGTGTTCGATGCTCAGGGGAATTACCTCACCCAGTTCGGCCGTTCCGGTTCCGCCTCACTCCCGTTGGATGAGCCGGTCGGGATTGCCATCGACGCGGCCGGGCGGGTGTACGTGGCCGATACCGGGAACCGGCGCGTCCAGGTGTACGGCATCAACCCCTCCGGACAGGGTTTTGCGCCGCTCATGGCCTGGCAGGTGCGCGCCTGGTCTGGCCAGGCGCCGGAGAACAAGCCCTACATCTCTGTGGACAACCGGCAGCACATCTGGATCAGTGATCCGCAGGCCTGCCTGGTGATGGAATTCCAGTCCACTGGCCTTAGCCTGCACACCTGGGACCTGTGCGGCGGCGAAACGCCGCTGTCGCCTTACGGCCTGGCGGTTCAGGAGGCAGCCGGCCTGTGGGTGGCCGAGGCCGGCGAAGCGACCCTGCGCTATTACGCTTTGCCGGCAGAGTAGCAGGGTATTAACGTTTTCTCTTGATGGTATAATTTTTTCTCTAAGGAGAACGATAACCATGCTGTTCAACATCCGTTGGGGTAGTTTGCGTGTCAAGATCATTGCCTGGTTCCTGGCGCCTGCCTTGTTCATCACGGTGATCTTTGCGATCCTGGCTTATCCCACCCTGCGTTCTGTTCCCGGCTGGCGCTTGATTGCCGGCCTGCTGCTGATCGGCCTGGCTGCGCCTGCCGTGGTGATCGCCATTGGCGTCAAGAAGATCGCCCTGCCGCTGTCCAACCTGACGGAGGCTGCCCGCGAGATCGCCGGCGGCAACTTCTCGCGGCGCGTGCGCGCCAACACCGGCGACGAGATCGAGGAATTGGCCGAGCAGTTCAACCGCATGGCCGCCCAGCTTGAAACGGCTCACACGCACCTGGAACAGTTGGTCGCCGAGCGCACCCGCGAGCTGGAAACGCTCAATACCATTTCCGAGGTGGTGAGCTGTTCCTTGGCCATCGACGAAGTGTTGAGCAGCGGCTTGCAGGTCATCTTCGACCGGCTGGGGTTCGAGGCTGGCGCCGTCTTCCTGCTGGAAGGCAATACCCTGGCGCTGCGCCTGCAGCGTGGCTTTGCCGCCGAGGCGGCCGCTCAGCTTGGCTGGCTGGCCTGCGAGCAGGGCGCCCCCAATATCTCGCAGCCCAAGGCGCAGGTCATCACCCACAGCCTGGCCCAAGAGGACATGGCTGCCTGGCTGGATCGCACCGGCCTAAAGACCCTGCTGTGTGTGCCGTTGTCTCACCACGATGTAACCCTGGGTACGCTGGTGTTGGCCGACCAGGCCGAGCGGGCGGTTTCCGAGAAGCAAGGTGAGTTGTTCCTGGCCGTGGGGCAGCAGATTGGCATCGCCTTGGAAAACGCCCGCCTGTACGAGCAGGCCCGCCAGGAGATCGAGCGCCGCACGCAAGCGGAAGAGGATCTTCTGCAAGCCAAACAGGCCCTGGAGCAGCAGAACCGCGAGCTGACTCTGCTGAACCGCGTCCTGACCGTTACCACCAGCGACCAAGAGCCCAAGGCCATCCTCACCTCCATCTGTACCGAACTGGCGCAGGCTTTTGGCCTGCAGCAGTGTGCGGCGGCCTTGCTAGAAGAAGACGGCAAATCGCTGACGGTGGTGGCCGAGTGCCTGCCGCCCGGCGGGGTCAGTGCCATGGGTGTGGTCATTCCGGTGGAAGAGAACCCGGCCACGCTGTATGTGCTCAAGCAGAAAACGTCCCTGGCGATGGCAGACGCCCAGCACGATATCTTGCTAACGCCGGTGCACGAGGTGCTGCGCCGCCGGGGGGTGGCTTCCCTGTTATTGCTGCCCATCATCGTGCGCGGCGAAGTCATCGGCACCATCGGCCTGGACGCCACCGAGCCGCGCAACTTCAGCGATGAAGAGATCGATCTTGCCCGGCGTATCTCTGCCTCCGCCGCCCAGGCCCTGGAACACGCCCGGGGGTGTTGAGCAAGCCGCTGAACGGAATGCCGCCTGGCCGCTATGGGAGATTGCCGTTTTTGCGAAAGATGAATCCAGCGCCGAGGGCAAATTTTACCCTCGGCGTTTGGATGAGTGCAGGCTAATGGCGGATGGCTACGGGTAGATAGACGTGAAAAGCCACCAGCTCATAGGCGCCCATGTCGGGTTGTGTATCACGCGGCGTGCCCTCTAGATCGGTTGGCGGCGCGCCGGCGGATGTGCCGTGGTCGCTGCACAACGAACTAATCTGTAAGTGGTAATCGCCGCTGGAGGCATCCACAAAGAGCGGGTCGGCATCGATGTTGCCGATTCCAGCCCAGCCGCCCTCGACATCCGAGTAAGTGATCAGAAAGCTCCCCGCTCCGGGGTTAGCCACGGCCTGGCCATTGCCGTAAATGATGCTGTTGGTCACCGCCAGGGATTTGCCAGCCGAGGCGTTGAATAACAGGCCGTTGCTGTTGTTGGCGATCGTCACGTTCATCAAAACGCCGGCGCTGTTGAGATGCAACCCCCAGTCGCCATGATTGTCAGCGACCAGGGTGTTGGTCATCACCAGCATTCCCGAATGGACGCGCACGCCGCCGGCCCCCTCCGAAATCTGGTTATGGACAATCCGGCTGTTCTCAATGACCAACTGGCTGTCGCCAATGCCGCCCAGGATTCCGCCGCCGCCTTGCGAATATGGCGCTCCGTTTGCCACGTTATCGTGAACATAACAATTACGGACGGTGACATCTTGCGAACTGGCGTCAATCCCGCCGGCCATCGTCCCATTGCCGCCGGTGATGGTCAGTCCATCCAACAACGCACCGCTGCTGCCGCTCAGGAAACTGACTACCGTACCTGCGCCGTTGCCGTTGATGATGGTCTCGCCGGTGCGCGCCTGCCAGAGCACACCGGAGGGGACGTAACCGCCGCTCACCGTGATGGGTGTAGAAACGCTCAGGGTCTCGGTATAAACGCCAGCCGCGATCAGCACCGTATCGCCGGCAACTGCTTGGGCCACGGCGTAGCCCACTGTCTGGCAGGGACTGGCCGGGTTGCGGCAATCGCCGCTATCCGCACCCGTAAGACCCGCCACGTAAAGCTGCGGGCTGGGGGCGAACACATCTACCGTGAACGACCAGGTGTCAGTGTACGGGCTGGTGTTACTAAAAGCGTCGTAGGCCGCTACCGTCCAGGTATAGACGCCGTTGGGCAGAGTGGTTGTTGTGTATTGGGTGACGTTGCCCACGTCTTGGACGGTGTTGTTAAACTTCAATAGGTAACCCGCTGCATCTGGACTGGCGCTGGCCTGCCAGGTGAGCGCAGGCGTATCGTTGCCGAGAGTCGCGCCGTTCGCCGGGCTGACGAGCGCCGGCGGGAGCGGTGCTTCGCCGTCCACAAAGATAGATGCGCTGGAGTCGTTGTTCAGCAGGTTCGTGTCGGTGTATGTTTCATCCGATGTTTGAATGGTCGCCTGGTTGGTCAGCGTGAACGCGCCGCTGGCCTGCGGGTTGATCATGCCTGTGATGGTGATGATGCCCCCCTGGCCCAGGCCGAGCATGGCGGCCTCCCAGACGAAGTCATCTTCGCCGGTGGGAAGGATGACCGCTCCGCTGGAGGTATATGTCACCCCCGTCAGGATGGCCGGCACCATGTCGGTGATCAACACCCCGGTGGCAATTTGCGGCCCCTGATTCGTATAGACCAGGGTGTAGGTGATCGCCGTGCCGGGGGGTACGGTTCCAGTGGGGGCGGCGCGCTTGACGATAACCAGGTCGGGCAGGTTGGGGCCAATCTTGGCAATGAAGGCGTCGCCGTTATTCGGCGTGCCATCCACCGGGTTGCGGAGCGGGAACTGCGTAGAATTGGTCTGCCCGGTGACGTAGACGCTCCCATCGTTGCCAACCGCCAGGGTATTATAGACTTCAGCGTAGTTGCCTCCCAGGTAAGTGGAATAGCCGTAGGTATATCCGCTGCCGGAAGGGGCAATCTGGGTTACAAAAGCGTCAAATTCGCCGTTCATGGTCGTATCGAACGCATTGACCAGCGGGAAATCCTTCGAACTTGTATGACCGGCTACATAGATGTAGCCGGCCTGGTCCACACCGATCCCCCGTCCATCATCGCCGCCGCTGCCGCCCAAGTAGCTAGAATAATTCAGGCCCGTTGTTGGGGCGATGGCGGCCACAAAAGCATCCCATTCTCCGGTAAGCGAGTCGTCCAAGGCGTTGAGAACAGGAAAATCGTTTGAGAATGTGATGCCGGTTACATAAGCCTGGCCATCAGCGTCTAGGGCAATGGCATAGCCCTGATCATCACCGGATCCGCCCAGGTAGGTAGAAAAGCCGTACGTATAGACGCCGGTATCAATGATTTTCGTCACAAAGACATCCTGCGAGCCAAGTAGACTTCCCTGCACCGGATTTTTCAGGGGAAAATTGTTCGAAGAAGTATAACCCGTTACATAAGCGTTCCCATCGCCATCCACTGCAATTCCGAAACCGATTTCGCCATAATCGCCGCCCAGGTAGGTGGAATAGCCATAAGCCGCTCTGTTGCTGGCGTTGATGACCTGCGTGACGAAAGCATCCGAAGAGCCGTCTAAATATTGATCCAACGGGTTTTGCACCGGGAAATCACCTGAAAGAGTAATGCCGGTCACATAGAAACGTCCCAGCCCGTCAACCGCCACGGCGGTGGCCATATCATTGCTTGAGCCTCCCAGATAGGAAGCGTATTCCAGCGTACGAACCCCCCCGGTATTGCCGATCTGCGCTAAAAAGGCATCCTCGGCCCCGCTCAGATTACCGTCAATCGCATTTGTAGTCGTAGGAAAATCGCTGGACTCCGTATAGCCAACGACATAGATACGCCCGCCAGACTCATCCACGGCGATACCGTAACCGGTCTCGCGGTCGCTTCCGCCAAGATATGTGGAAAAACCATAGGTGTACACACCGCCCGCGCGGATGAGTTGGGTAACATATGCGTCACCCCAATTGGTGTCAGGGGTCGCATCCACCGCGTCCGGCGTGATCACAAAGTCGCTGGAAACGGTATCGCCTGTCACGTAAATGTTGCCGGCGTTATCTACTGCGATATCCCAACCATAATCATTTTGGCTGCCTCCCAGGAACGAGGAAAAAACCAGCTCGGGGTCAATCACCAGCGGGAACGCCGGATCGTAAGCCATAACCTGGAATGCGACGCGCCAACTGTCGGCCTGGGCGCGCAGTTCGTAACCGCCGTGGACGATCTGCCGCTGGCCGGCTACTTTCTGGTAGATCAGCGGCGCCTGTACCGTCATCTCTCCGCCCGGTGTTTGCAGCAACAGAAGGCCATCTTCTCGCAAAGATATCTGCTCGGCGCCGTCGAAGACCATTTGGATCACCGATGGGTCGACGCCTGGCGCAAGGTTCAGTTCGTACGTCAGGCGTCCCTCCACGCCGCGAAAGGTTAGCTCGACGCCGGGATACACATCGCGATAAACTACCTCGCCGAAAGTGGAAACATTGGTTTGCCATTGGGCCGGGTCGTTGCCCAGGAAGAAATCCACCTTGCCCGGCAGCGGCTGGCGCGCCTCAATGGCCGGGTGGGCGCAAGCCCCCTCGAAACGCAGCCGCACCACCGAGCGTTCTGCTGCCCGGCCATTGCCCGGCTCGGGGATCGTTCCGGGAGCGGCCTGGGCAGAGGCCGCGCCGGATATCATACGAAAAACGATCTCCTCTGGCGTGAAGAAGATCGTTTGCCCTCCCGTATGAACGATGTATTGCACGGCTGGATCGGTTTGCCCCGCATTGGGAATGAAGCGCAAGGGTAAGCCCGCCAGCGCCTGCTGTGCTTCACCGGCCAGAGACGCGCCAGCGGAGTCGCCTGCGGCCACCTGTTGCGCAACCGGCAGCATGCTTCTTAGCGTCTGGCTGCTCAGGAACGCTAGAATCTGCCCAGCAACCAACACCCCCCCGGCCAGGCATCCCAGCAAGATGAAAAGAACTCGCCAATTAGAACGTTTTGCACGAGAAGAAAAGATGTCCATCACCGCCTCCTTGAAAAACAAAATATATGTGACTGTTTTGAATCGACGAAGGTTGGAATGTTTAAATTGTATAATTAAAAGCTGCCAATGCCAATAATAATTGCCCGCTGTAATAAAACGCCAGGCTAATGCGATGATACCGCCAGGGTTTCCAAAATCGACTCGCTGCCAGGATGATATCCGACACATAAAACAGCACTGCGCCTATGACAATCATCATTCCCTGCGCCTCGCTGAATGCCGCTCCTGCCAGCACCGCAACCGCTCGATTGACCATCAGTGAAATCACGAAGATATACACGATCACCGGTATACGCATCGATCCTAGATTCGCTTTGATCAAAGTATAAAAACCCGATCCCAGTACCAGCAGCAGCAAGGCCGACCACGCATCTCTCCCAGAAAAGCGCCCCATGATCAGAAAAATGACGGTGTATGCCATGTGAGCCAGCAAGAAAAGCCCCAATCCAACCGTAAAAGCTTTGCGATTTTCTGGAAACATGAGCGCCACGTCGCCCCCAAGTGAAAGCAACAGCGCGATGAGAACACCCAAGGAATAAACTTGATTGTGCGATGGCTCCCCAAAAGATAACAGGGCGATGGCGATAACCATCAGCGTGGCAATCGGTTTGAAAATGTAGATCTGCCGCGGCAGTTTCAGTATCTCCGCACGGATCAATAAGATAACGATGACCACCAAGACCGGAATTAGATACAGCGCCATTTTCATCAGTTTCTTGCCTCCAAAGATATTCGATCAGGTTTTCGACTTCACCAGATCTTCGACTTCCTGCGCAAGCGACTCGAGTTCAGACACGATCTTCTGCCTGCCGGCAGGCGTCAGAGGCGTTTCGAGAATTTCATTATACCTGGCGAGAAAATTCGTGGGCGCTATGTCTAACTCGCGGTATGCTGCCTCAATACGCTTCGTGGCCGGATCGTAACGCCTGTTTAGAGCGAACAAGATCGTTCCAAGCGAATCAATAACCCGGTCGAGATGAAAGTGAAAAGCAGTGTTGCCAATATTCCTGAGTACATAATTCTGTAACTCCTCGATGGAACCACGAACGATTGCCAGGTTCTGTGACACTAAAGTCTGGCGCAGTTTGTCCGGATATGGCTGGAGATCTGCTACGATCCCCTCAAACAGTGCCCCAGAATCATAGAGTATTGCAGAGTTCTCCAGCAAACCCAGCATTGTGTGCGGCCGAAACTTGAGCTCAGCAATGGATGTAGCGCCGAGGACTTTCACTTTTTGGACAACAGTCTGTATCCAATTCACCGTGTTATAGGTAATATCAAATTGGACGCCGTTTAGCCAAAACCGATCACCACAGGGAGCCCACTGGTCTTCCCATCCTGATTCCACGTGATCTATTTGCAATTCCTGGATGCCATCTATCTTTTGAAGGGCGTCTCGGCGGGCAGCCGAGAGAGTAATCTCTGGGTGACAAAATATATAGAGATCAATGTCCGAGTATTGATCGAAAGTACCCATCGCATACGAACCGAAACACAAGATGGATTTGATACCCAATAGAGCGGAAAGAGCATTTACAACTGGGGCGCTGCGCGAGAGTAACGTTTCGTTCGCTGTTTTCATACTGTATTTCATTTATATCCAACAAGCCACCCAATGCAAGCTGAAAACCGGCAAGAAGGCTGTTTTGGGTGCTTTGGTTGCCAGACGCTTCTCTGCAGCGGCGCGATCTTTCCAGCGCCAGCGGTCGGTATCGAGACCGGTGTGCCAGAGACTTTCTGCGGTCTCAGCGCCTAGAGGTGACAATCCTGGTAAGAGATGAGACAGGGTCATGAAACCCAGAGACTCGACGCGGGCAATTAAATCCTCATAGGTGGTTAGCATAGCAGTCATACTTGGTATCCTGGACAATCCTCAATCGCGCTGCCTAACAATTATTGGGCGGCTTGCTCCTGAATTAGCCTGGTTCTATGGTGATGCCCATGTTGCCGTCCATGTTCCACTGCCCGTATAGGGGACACCTAGGCATGTTGTAGATACGTTGGAAAAATTCATACTTCCACTGGCTGTAGTTACTGATGTAAACCTACCCGAACCAGTGGGCTGCCCGCCCGAGATAGAAAAACTATTGTTGCTGATGGTAAATGGACCTTTGACGTCGAAGTAAAACGCGCAAGTGGAAGACCCCTTCGGATATATCTGACCAAACCAGTTTTCTACGCCATTCGATGTCACATTGAAACTACCGCCATGCAGGTCCCCATTTCTTTCCATAACCCATCTGCCCTGTTGAGGCCCCGATGATGGCCTTGGAGTGGGAGTTGGCCCCCCCGGGGTGGAAGTAGCAGTTGGAAGCGGAGTAAAACCGTTTAGAATGATAGGCAGATAAAGGTAATAAGGTGGGAACTTAATAATGTCCATGTCTCCGGTGAACCAAAGGTTACCATCCGGGCCAGAAGTAATATCATAGGCATGATCCTCTTCAGTCAGAGCAAATTCGGTCACAGCGCCTGCGAGTGTCATACGCCCAATTTTATCTGTAGTGGTATACCAAAGGTTGCCATCCGGCCCAGAGGTAATATGATAGATACTAGCACCAGATGGGATGACAAACTCGGTAATGCTCCCATCTGGCGTAATCCGTCCAATCTTATTAGCACTTCCCTCTGCAAACCAAAGGTTGCCATCCGGCCCTGAGGTAATATCATAGGCACTAGCACCAGACGGGATGACAAACTCGGTAATGCTCCCATCTGGCGTAATCCGTCCAATCTTATTAGCATTTCCCTCTGTAAACCAAAGGTTACCATCTGCACCAGATGTGATCTGCGATGGCATACTATTCAATGTCGAAAGCAAAAACTCAGTAATGACCCCTGCCGGCGTAATCCGCCCAATCTTATTGGCATTTCTCTCTGTAAACCAAAGGTTGCCATCCGGCCCAGAGGTGATTTTAGAGGGACCGCCGCCGATTGGGAGTTCAAATTCGGTAATCACCCCTGTCGGTGTGATTCTCCCAATCTTGTTTCCCTCGCTCTCGGTAAACCATAGGTTACCATCCGAGCCAGATGTGATATCTTCTGCCCCACTATTGGTAGTGGGAATAACAAACTTAGTCTCGTTGCCTGTTGGGGTGATTCGGTTGATGCTATACCCACCATCCGGCATACAGGTGCTAACCGTCAACCAGAGGTTACCATCTGGACCAGTTGTAAGGCTCGTAGGACATCCGCTAATACTATATTTAGTATATGAGGAGGCGCTGCTTTCTGCGCCACTTGTTGTATTTATTATAAGGACTAAAGCGAGAGCAGATATTAAAAGAAATTTCTTCACGATACCTCCTAACACAATCTGCTGAAATCCTGACGCGAGCGGGCATGCATAAATTGTATACCTAACAAGCTAATCGGTACAAGCTGAAAACTGGCAAAAAGCCGTGAAAGGCGCTGGCTGCTCGGCAAGCGCACGGTACTGTTCGTGAAGTATGTTCTTCCTTGTTGTCCCGAATTTTACGAACCAGCCGAACCGGATATAATAAGACCGATGACCACAAAGAACCACTCCCTTTCCCGCCGCAGCTTCCTCAAGCTGGGCGCTCTCTCATTGGCTGCCTGCGCGCTGCGGCCCGCCCCTTCGCCGGGCGGCTGGCTGCGCCCTTATCCCCCGGGCGAACCGGACGAAAAGATCATGCTGGGGCGCGTTACGCGCCGCTCGATCCCCGTTTACCTGCTGCCAGACGAGCAAAGCCGGCCTCTGGGCAGGCTGGAGCGCGACGCGCTGGTCTACCTGTTCGAAGAAGTGCAGTCGCCGGCCGGGCCGGCGCACAACCCGCGTTGGTACCGGGTGGAGGGCGGCTACGTCCACTCGGCCTATATCCAACGCGTCGACCGCCTGCGCCTGAACACCACCTTGGGCGCTGTTCCGGAGTGTGGCCTGTTGGGCGAGATCACCATGCCCTATTCGCAGGCCTACCGCATCAACAATTATGGCGACTGGCGAAAGGTCTACCGCCTGTATTTCGGCTCGCAACACTGGATCACTTCTATCCTGGATGATGAGGCCGGCCTGCGCTGGTATGGCGTTACCGACGAATGGCTGAAGCTGCGTTACTACGTCCAGGCGGCGCACGTCCGCCCGGTGCCTCCCCATGAGCTGAGCCCTCTCTCGCCCGAGATACCGCCGGGGCAAAAGCGCCTTGTGCTATTTCTCGACACCCAGTCGCTGCGCGCCTACGAAGGCAGCCGCCTGATCTTGGAAACCTCGGTGGCCACCGGCGTTCCTTACAAAGATACGCCCCGCGGCGATTTCACCACCAACCGCAAGACCCCTTCCAAGCACATGGGGGAGGGCGCCCTGACCAGCGACCCGAACTCCTTCGAACTGCCCGGCGTGCCGTGGGTCACCTTTTTTCACGACAACGGCGTTGCCTTCCATGGCACCTACTGGCACGACAACTTTGGCACGGTAATGAGCCACGGCTGCGTCAACATGCGTACGGCAGAGGCCAAATGGCTCTTCCGCTGGAGCCTGCCGGCCTATTCCGCCGATATTCGCCAGCGAGACGACTGGGAGCAAACCGGCCCTGGCATTAGCGTCCAGGTGATTTAGCCTGCCTTCGATCAGTGTCCGGCCTGCACCCACAGGATGGCGTATGAGAAAAAGACGACCACGTCCGGCAGGAAGTGGATCATCCAGGCCCACAGCATACCCTTCGTCTCCAACATGCTTTTGCCCATCAGGAATGCCAGAAAACCGGTCATCAAGAAGCCGATCACTCCAGGCGGCGATCCATACAAATAATGAGCCAGCCCGAACAATACCACGTTGATCAGCATGGCCTGCCTCCGGCCAATCACGTTTGGCAGCGTGGACAGCAGCGTAGTGCGGAAATAAATCTCCTCGTTGAAGGCGTTTATGGCCGCAAAACCGAGCGCGGCCGGCAGCCAGCGTGCCGCCTGCAGCAGGATTTCACCGCTGGGGCGCAGCGCCACCACCGTGGGAATTGCCACGGCGATGGAGGCAATGATCGTAAAGATCCAGCCGAAGGTGCGCCACGACTCGCCCTGGCCGATGCCCAGCCAGCGCACTGGCTCGATGGGTGCGTTCGTCTGGCCTTTTACCAGGTAGAATTCGCTCCGCCGGCGTTTCAGAATCCACAGTGCCGCCAGCACGATCAGCGCCACGCCAAAGTCGCGCACGAAAGGTCTCAAGTAAAATAATGTAAAGCTAGAGTCGGACGGATCGACCAGCCCTTGCCACCAGGCCGTCCCTCTGACCAGCTCCGACGCGCTCAGCCCAACGAAGAGGGCCAGCATGACGAAGGCGTAAGGCTTCAGCGGGCGCAGGCGCTGCCAGGCCGCGCACAGGAGAAAGAACAACCCCATCGCCCCCAGCTTGGCCCACAGCAGCCAGCCCGGAACCTGCCCGGAGAGGGCGTTGCAGGCGATATCCGGCAGGTCGGAGATCAACAGCATGGAAAACCAGGCTGCGCCGGTTAATAGGTATTTTTCATGGACAGGGGTTGGGGTAAGTTCTGTTTCCATGTTCAATTAATCCTTAGTTCCACTGCTTCCGGCGAGGCGCCGGGGGTTACCGGCAATCTTTTCTCTTCAGAGTTCATCTCACCGGCCCTCCGCATTTACCCTTGTGATCCTTTGCGGATCTGGCCCGTGATGGTTGGCATTTCTTGGGGCCCGAAGCCGACGTTCATCTTGAAATCGAAGAACACCTGGTCGCCGCCAAAGCGGAAAGTCAGGGTGAGGCAGTACGGCGTTTCGATGAAATGGGTCGTGATGGTGTAGGTATCCTGCGCCGTCCAGGTTCCGCTGGCGGCCGTGCGCTGTACCGATGTTTTTCCAGGAATCGGACTACTGCCGAAAAAGTCCGCCTGGCCTTCCAACCAGCTCCCGTTGCCGAAGTCCAGTTCGTGCCGGCCTTTCCGGTCTTCAAAGGTAAGCTTGCCGCCAGCCTGGCTGAGATCGAGCGCCAGCCAGCCATATTCGGCCGGGTTGGGCTCCAGGTCGTAGCGCTGGCCGGAGATGCTCTTCGCCAGCGGCGAGGTCTTGGCGCCCTTGGGCGGCTTGATCGCCAACCCTTGCGTCTTGCGAGCCAAATTGCCCGCGGCCTCTCCGTTTGCTGCTAAAGCCTCCGGTTTAAAAGCGGGCAGCAGGTATTTCCACACTGCGTTCAGCACCGCCTGCATGTCCGTTACGCCCGAATTGATCGCCAGCACCGCATCCAGATCGTCCATCACCACGCAGTACTGGCCAAAGGCCCCGTCACCGCGGTAGAAGTTATTCTGGCAGCGCCAGAACTGGAAACCGTAACCCTGTTCCCAATCGGAACCGATATTTGACCCGTTGTCGATCTGCTTGGCGCTGGCCTGGGCGATCCACGCATCCGACAGCAGGCGCCGGCCCTGCCACACCCCCTTTTGCAGGTACAGTTGTCCGAAGCGAGCGATGTCCTCGGTCTTGAGGCTCAGTCCCCAACCGCCCACGTTGATGCCCTTCGGGCAGGACTCCCACTCCGAAACCTGGATGCCCAGCGGCTGGAACAGACGCGGCTGCAGGTAGTCCAGGATGGGCATGCCCACCAGCTTGTGTACGATTGCCGAGAGCATGTAGCTGGCGCCGCTGTTATATAGGAAGTGCGTGCCTGGCTGGTAGGTAACCGGCTGCGCCAGGAAGCCTTTTGCGTAGTTCTTATCTCGCCGGCTTGCCATGGCCTGGGGAGTATCCTGGCTGTGCCCGGTGCACATGGAAAGCAGGTGGCGCACCCGCATAGCCGCCAGGTTGGCGCTCACTTTGGATGGTGCCTCGTCGGGGAAGAAGGACAGCACCGGGTCGTCGATTGACAGGCGGCCTTCATCCACCGCCATGCCGACCGCCGTGGAAGTGAAGCTCTTGCTTAACGAATAGAGGGTGTGCGGCAGCTCGGCCCGATAAGGGCTCCACCAGCCCTGTGCAATGAGCACGCCGTGGCGCAGCAGCATGAAGCCGTGCATGCCTTTCACACGCTGATCGACCTCTTTCACGAACGCCAATACGCCGGATGACAAAACACCCTGGGCTTCGGGTGCGCTGGTTGGAAATGAAAATGCCTGGCTCATAGTTTCCTTCTATAATGATGAATGTGCTCGGCCCGATAGGCGTTCGCCGCAAGCCGGTTGGTAGTCTACTCTTTTTACTATACCATAAAGGTAGAAATTTGAATAAGTTGAGACTTTGTTTTAGCGGATGATCACCGGCAAATAAACCCACTCATCTTGGATTGGCGTTGTCCCTGCTCCCGGCGCCATTAGAGCATAGATGCCGAGCCGGGTTACCTGGGCCACGATCGCTTTTTGGTATTCATCTACTTCGCCGGGGATTGCTTCCCAAGTTTGGCTGCTCGGATTCCACCAGTAGATCTGCAAGTCCTGCGGCGCCCACTGTGCGTCCAACAGCGCCTGGTGGTAAATCATCTTCAAAACGGCCGGTTTCTGTAAATTTACCACTGCCCCCGAGAGCGTAAGGTTGTAGGGATCGCCGACAACCAGCATGCCAGCGGGAGGGCTGCCCGGGATGGCGCCGGGAGGTGTGATGATCAAATATCCGCTGTCTCCAGGCAGGCTGGCTGTATCGAAATGCAGGCTCAAATTACCATCGTTGGCGTACACATCCTGGCTGCGGTCGTTGTGGATTTGTTGCAAGTGATAGGTGGTATACATTCGGATCAAGTTGTCGTTTGGCGTGGCGACGACCCTAACCTGGCCCAGGCCTTGCTGCACGGCGCTGAAACTTAACCGGCCCTCGTAAACCCCCGTTGTGCTGCTGTAGCTCATGGTCAGGCTGTGGCCCACCGTGCTGCCCGGTTCGGTCAGGAGTATGTCCGGATCGGCGCCTGGGCCGAAGTTATAAAGAGCTACCAACACCTCGATCTGATCGGCGCTCAAGCCCGGTTCGGCCCGCATTTGTATATAAGGATTGGCTGCCAATGTCTGCTGCTGCAAATGGGATAAGAGCACCGGCCTCAAGGTCAGCGTCAGGCTCATTGCAGAGCCTATGGTAGCGCTGCCGGTCAAGCCGCCGTCAAATGAAATCGCGCGCACCATATCATTTTCCAGGGCTCCGAATACATCCAGGCGTCCATTTTGATCGGTGAAACCCTGCCCGATCACCTGCCCATTTTGTTTGTATAATGCTACCAACGCGCCCAGGTATAATCCCTCCGGGCCATAGACCGTTAACTGCCGGGGAGGCGCAGATGGGCCACTGGCATGTACGTTCACCAGCGGAATATCCGGTAGAGAGGCCGGCGGCGCCGTGGGGCCTGGCAGGATACCGCGCATACCTGGCGTCAGAAATTGCCAGCGTGCCAAAGCAGCGTTGTCGCCGTACATGCGGGTGATCGTATCCCAATCGGATTCTCCATTGATCTGCCACTGTGCGGTTTGCTCGCAGGCACTTGACCACAAGCCGTTCACCCCGCGCATCGCCAATTCGCTGCTGGTGTAGTGGTGATCCATCACGCTGGCATTGGTGGCATCGCCGGCGGGGTTGCGGTTCTCGATTCCCGTGCAACTTTTCTCTACCTCGCCCAGTAGGTTGCCCTGGTCATCGAAGAGGTAGCCAAAATACTCATCGTACAGGTACAATCCGTAATGAGCAAATTCGTGGATTAGGGTGCGATAGCCATCCTGGGCCTGCCACGAGCCCTGGCTGCCGCTGGCGCCGTTCCAGAAACGACCCAGGCGGATCACGTACGATTTATTATCGGCGGTGAGCCCGCCAACGTAAGCGTGGGGACGAACATTGTTGCGCGCCGAGATCTGAATGTCGGCCTCTGCCCAGTGGATGCCATTATCGTAAATGTTCACCTGGCCGATTGCCATTTGCCCGTCCGTCAGGTCGTACAGGTAATCCGAACCGGAGCGCAGCGCATTCATGATTTCAGCGGTGTATTCGTCTGTGGCATCCCACTCGATCGAAATTAACAAATTGAACAAAACCAGGGCGCGATCCTGGCGCACAGCCAGTCGTTGTTCGCCGGGGGCGCTGACGCTGAACTCTTGCAAGGCTCCGTTTGCCGCCCAACCAACGTTCGATGTGTAGATCCGGTATGCCCAGCCATCGTGTCCGTCACGCCCGGTCGGCTGCTCTTTCTGCATTACCAGTGTGGTCAACTTCGTTCCAATTGCCAGGCTTCCCGGGTTCAGCAAGCCCATTCCATCGGTTGTGGTCGCTCCGGTCAGCGTTTGTGTAATGGCCTGCCCATCCCGATAGATCGTTGCGCCGGGAATGGGCGCTCCCTGCTCGTCCACGACCCGGATGAACCATGGTTGTTCTACTCGAAACGAAGCGCTTTGCACTGCTGTGTACGGCCATTGGTAGGGGCCGGCTGCTCCCTGGTAAACCTCAATGCGAAAGGCAACATGATCGCTCTTGATCAGGTCAGCTGCCGCATTCCAGGTGAAGGTATGCGAGGTGCCGGCCGGCCAGGGCGCGGTGTGTAGATCCGTGGTTTGAACGTCCGCAGCAGCAGTCGCCGGCAGCCATTGCCCGCCGCCGGCCACAGAATAATAAGCGCGGATCATAGGAGCCGGGTCGCCTTCGGCGTCGTACAGCTTGTAAGGTATGGCGATCGAGGTGCTGTTCAGGATGATCGCTGCTGAATAATCGCCGGCGTTGTCCGTTCCATCCGGCCGGAAGATGGCGATGCTGGGCGGCGTGTCGGGCAGGCCTGCTGCAGGCAGGCGATGGTTTGCGTAGATCTGGTTGACGCCCTGGTCGTTGCCAAATACCAAATCCAGGTCGCCGTCTCTGTCCATATCGCCCCAGGCCGTGCTGCTGGTATCTTTCAGGTTGCCGCTAGTATCCCAAATTAGCGTGTAATTACCATTCCCTTCGTTCCGATAAACCTGGTTGACGGCCCCGCCGGTCAGGCCGGTCAGGTTTCCAAAAGCGATATCCAGGTCTCCGTCACCATCCACGTCTCCCAACGATATGCTGGAGGTAGCCTGGGTGTCGCCGGTCGATTCCCAGGCCGGGCTGAAATTCCCTGTGCCATCGTTATAGAAAACCTGGTTCACTTGCAAAGTGTTGGCTACCACCATATCCAGGTCGCCGTCGCCATCCATGTCCCCCAATGCGATTTCTTCGGTCCACTCGGCGTCATCCGTGGATTCCCACCCCAGGCGAAAACTTCCGCTGCCGTTATTGAGATAAACCTGGTTGATATCCCCATCAAAATCTTTGCGATTGCCAAAGACCAGATCCAGGTCGCCATCGCTGTCCACATCTCCCCATGCCACGCTGGCAGTATCTTTGAGTTCGCCGGTAGACTCCCAGGCCGGCGAGAAACTCCCGTTGCCGTTGTTGCGATAAACCTGGTTGATCTGCCCTTCCATGAATAGCCCGGTCGAGCCGTTCGCAAAGGCCAGGTCTAGATCGCCGTCGCCATCCATATCCCCCCAGGCTACGCTGTAGGTGTTTTTCAGATCGCCGGTGGACTCCCATGCCAATGAAAAATTACCGCTGCCATCGTTGCGGTAGACCTGGTTGACTTCGCCTCCTTGCGCATCGTCGGCGTTGCCAAAAGCTAGGTCCAGGTCGCCGTCGCCGTCCATGTCGCCCCAGGCGACGCTGGTAGTGTCTTTCAAATCGCCCGATTCCCAGGCTGGTGTGAACGTGTTATTCGCATCATTACGATATACCTGGTTGGCCAGTTTGCCGTAGTTTGCACAGGCGATATCCAGATCGCCATCGCCATCCATATCCCCCAGCGCTACGCTTTGGGTTTTGTTCGCCTCGGGGGCCGACCAGGCCAGCGTGGCCCCCCAGTCGCTGTTGTTAAGATAAACCTGGTTGATCTGGCTGGTAGAGTTGCCGAAGGCCAGGTCCAGGTCGCCGTCATGATCCGCATCGCCCCAGGCCACGCTGTAGGTGGCCTTGATGTCACCGGTGGATTCCCACCCCAGGCTGAAGCTGCCATTGCCATCGTTGCGATAGACCTGGTTGGCCGCCCCGGTGCTGCCAAAGGCCAGGTCCAGGTCGCCGTCGCCATCGGCATCGCCCCAGGCAACATCCCAGGTGCCTCTTGTGTCGCCGCTAGATTCCCAGGCCAACGCAAATTGCATGCTGCCGTTATTGCGGTAGACCTGTTTGGCTTGCCCGTTGTTCAAATCGGTATTGGCAATGGCTATATCCAGATCGGCGTCGCCATCCATATCTCCCAAGGCCGCCTCAACCGTTTCGTGCACGTCTCCGCTGGATTCCCACGCCAGGCTGAAACCACCGTTGCCGTTGTTGCGGTAAACCTGGTTCACCTGGGCATTGTTGTTCCCGATCACCAGATCCTGGTAGCCGTCGCCATCCATATCTCCCCAGGCCATGCATTGGGTAGAGCTTTCGTCGCCGGTGGACTCCCATGCCAGCGTGAAATTACCGCTGCCGTCATTGCGATAGACCTGGTTGACCTGTCCTATGTTGCCAATAGCCAGGTCGAGATCGCCATCATTTTCCAGGTCGCCCAAGGCAATGCTGCGAGTGGTCATTGCGTAGCCCGTAGACTCCCAGGCCAGGCTGAAGGTTCCGTCCCCGGCGTTCTTGTAAACCTGGCTCACATCCTGGTCGTTGCCATAAGCCAAATCCAGGTCGCCGTCGCCGTCCAGGTCGCCTAACGCCTGGCTGATGGTCATCCTTTCATCACCAACAGATTGCCACCCCAATTGCAGGTTTCCCCGGCCGTTGTTCAGGTATACCTCGTTGACCTGGCCTCCGAGAGTGCTTCCGTTGCTCACTGCCAGGTCGAGTGCGCCATCGCCGTTAATATCTCCCCAGGTCACTTCCGAAGTGTTGTGAGTTTCTCTCGACGCCCAGCCTCCCGAAAAGCGGATGCCCGGCGCAGCCGGCCGCGGCTCGACCTGGGCGGCTTGCACCTCGAGCGTATTTTGGATCTGTTCTCGCAATAGGAAAATGCTTAAGAAAAGCAAAAAAGCGCCAGATATCGCTGCCTGGCGAAAATGACTGGCCCGGTGGAAGATCGATGGATGGGTGCGCAAGGTGTTCATAAGGAAACCTATACTTAACGAAGGATTGTGGGTAAATAAACTAGAGTTTGCAGCCTTGTTGCCAGGGTATATGTGGTGAAGCGATTGATGGTGGCAGACCAGTATTGATTGGCAGAGGCATGTAGCCCTGCCAGGTTTTCCCAACGCTGTCTGGCCGCGTCCCAGGCTAAGATCGCCAGAGATGCCGGGTCTACGCCACCCAGGATCAGGTCGCTGTAGTACATGCGCAGGATCATTGGCCGGTTAGTTTGGATGAACGCATCTGCAGCTCTGATCGTGTATATGTTTCCCACCTGGCGGTATCCCACCGGCAGGGGAGCGGGAGGAGCATAACTGGGTGCGATCACGATGTAAGTGTCAAATGGGATTGTATCTGTGAGGACGATGCTGATATCCAGGTTCCCATCTGCCGAGTACAGCGTTTGGGTGTCCAGCCCTGGCACATACGACCGGCTGAAGAAAACCTCGCCGGAATTCAGGCCGGTGGTGGTCGTAATATCGAGCGAAGCATCCATGTCGGTGAGCGGCGTCAATCCCGGGATGGTGACCACGTGCGCCTCGACCGTATCGGAATAGGCCATGGTGTACGAGCGCTTGTGTGAGCCTGGGCCAAACATAAGATTGACATAGGGAATGCCCATGGATTCACTCAACCCCGAGGCTCCGATCAGCAACTCTGTTCCATCCGAGCTGGGTATAATATATAGAAATGGAGATAGGCCGCTCTCCTGCGCCGCCAGGCGATTTCGCTGCTCCGTTGGCTCTGCGGCGTAGGCTGTGGTAAACGAGGCAGCGCTTCCTCGCCAGGCGCAAAATGCCAGGGTTAGCAGCAAACCCGCCAAAACGGTTAACATAAGATGTTTGTGGATTTTCAGGTTGGGACGGTTCATACGTTTTATTCCCTCAGGAGTCAATAATTCGTGCCAGAGAAAAATGATGATCAGAACCTGGTAGAAAAATATTTAAGTGCCCTCCAACGCAATGATATTCAAACCTGCGAACAACTCTTGCTGCTATTACAGCAGGAAGCTCTTACGACCAAAAGTGCGAGTCAATGGTGTGACTATTGCCGTGCTCTCTTGCTCAACGAAAGGGATAATGATTGGGCTGAGGCAGAACGCATCTTGCGGCGTGTTTGGCTGGGTGAACCTCCAATAGATTTATCCGGGCGGGTTTTGATTGCTTTGGGTGTTACCCAAGAATACCTGGGCCGTTGGCCCGAAGCCATCCAGACCTACAAGCAGGCACTGGCGCTTTTTCAATCCTTGCAACAGCCAATCGATCAGGCCAAAATCCTTAAAAACATGGCGATTGTTTACGAGCGTGGTTTTACTAGCGGTGATTTTGACGCGGATGTCTTGCCTGAAGCCCTCGCTTGTTGTCGGCATGCTCTCAGTATACTATCGAAATGCGAAACCGAAACAATGGAATTTCGCTGGCTGGAGGGATCTGTTTGGAATACGGAAGGATTGATCTATCGCGACCGGCGTGAATGGACGCAGGCGCTACAGTGCTTTCAAAAAGACCTGGAATTTTGCCAGGCGTCTGACGACTTGGATGGAATTGCCCGTTCCCTTAACAACCAGGGGGAAATCCATCACCGCCTTGGCGATTCGATCCAGGCCGAGGCCTGTTTCCAGCGCGCTTTGCAGTCCTTTATAGAATTGGATGAGTCTTATGAAGCAGCAGATGTGCTTTCCAACCTGGGTTTGCTGCACCAGGATCACAACGATCTCCCTGCTGCCATTGATTGTTATTGCCGGTCGGTGGACTTAAGAGAAAAGATTCGGGCCGGCATATCATCGGACGAGGCCCGGGCTGCTTTCTTTGCCACTACCCTGGATGCTTTTGATCATCTGTGCTTATTGTATCTCGCTGCCGGCGAGACCGGCAAAGCCTTTGAAACGGTTGAGCGCGCCCGGGCCAGGGCTTTCTTAGACTTGCTGGACAGCGGTGGGGCGACTTTGGCTCGCAATGTGGAGAGCGTTCCTCTAGGCCTGGCGGAGATCCAATCTCACCTGCCGCCGCAGGCTTTGTTGCTGGAATATTACACGACAGGTTTGTTGGAAACGCGCCCTGGCAGGGCGGTGGACGATGACGCATTTTTACGGCATCGCTTTCCGGCTGCCAAAGTGCTTGTTTTTGCCGTTACTCGCGACCAAATTCGATTTCATGAGGTCCAGATATCACCGAACGCCTTGCGACCGCAGCGCCTCGAACATGTTGTGGAGAGGCATTTCCTCCAGCCTCTCATTCGGCGGAAACTCTATCAAGAACTCCTGGCGCCTTTCGATCTGCTGCTCCGACAAAGCCAGGTGTGCTACCTGATCCCCCATGGCCCTCTGCACTATATCCCGTTTCAAGCGCTTTTATCCGCCGGTGGTGATACGTTCCTCCGTTCTTCGGGTCCGTGCCTGGCTTATGCACCCAGCGCATCGATTCTCTTTCGTTCGATGCCCGTTCAGCCGCCACGCTTAACCGTCCCTTGCCTGGCAATCGGTTACAACAGCCAGGGAGCGACGCGTCTGCGCTTTGCGGAAGGCGAGGCCGCCCATGTAGCTCGCCTCTCAGGTGGGCAGGCTTTGTTAGGCGAAATTCCTAAGAAGGAAGCCTTCTTTCAACAGGCGGCCAATTACCGGTGGCTGCATTTTGCCTGCCATGCTGATTTTGCCCCGCTTTCTCCCCTGGATTCCTCGCTGAACATTGGCCCGGATGAAAAAATCACTACCCTGGATATCTTGCAAAACCTTCACCTTTCCGGCAGCCTGGTCGTTCTCAGCGCATGTGAAAGCGGGCTGAGTCGGGTACGCCGTGGTGATGAATTGGTTGGTTTTACGCGCGCCTTTCTGAGCGCCGGGGCTTCTAACCTGGTCTTGACCTTGTGGCGGGTGGACGATCTTTCGACGCGCCTCTTGGTAGAAAAACTGTACCAGGGCATCTTGAATGGTGAAGATATTGCCCATGCGCTCAAGTCGGCCCAGGTTTACCTGCAGAACCTGCCTGCACAAGAAGCTCGGGCCTGGTTGAAAGATTCGCCAGAGTGGCAGGATCGACTGGCGAAGATGGATCCCGAGCATAAGATCTTTGCAGATCCCTATTATTGGGCGGCTTTCATTGTGGTGGGCTTCCCGGGGATCAGCGCGCCGGGATGATTTCGAAGAGGAGGGCGCCCAATTCTTTGGTTGGGATGCCGTCGAAATGCGCCTGCCCAAAAGCGTCTGTTGTTTCCCGGTTGACCATATCTCCTCGAGTCAGGAGCACTTCGCTGTTCGCCAGGTTGGGCCAGCCGCCTTTGCTTGGAATATTCACTTCCACGCCAATGGTGCAGGTATCCGGATGAGCGCCTTCGGGCTCGATAGTAAAACTCACCTCCAGATCGATCTCGGCCTCTCCCGCTGCTGCCTGCAGCGCCTCTCCCGATGAGCGCATGGCGAATGCCGGCGCCGGCCCGGCTGTTCTGGAGGCGGCCTCGAGCCATTCCCGGGTAAATTCTACGATCATTCTTCCTGTTTCGTTCAGCGACCATAAAAGGCTGTTCGGTGGTGTTCTGGCGGTCTCCAGGAAGGATAGATCGGGGGGAGCAAATTGCTGCGGCGCTTCTTCCCAATCCTGGTATACGGAGCGAGTCATCTCTTGCAAATCTTGATAAACTCGCAAACAATGGGGGCATGTTTTTAGGTGGATGCTTACCTGTTCCAATCCATCCGGCAGAATGCCGGCCTCTATGCTCGCTTGCAGGAAATCCGGCAAGCGCTGCTGGCATTCTTCACAGTGGATGGGATCTTCCATCTGGCTGGCGGCAGCCTGCTTCAGCGTTAACAGCCGGGAGCGGCAGTTTTCACAGCTTAGTATATGCTCCAATGCCGTTTTGATCGACCTTTTACGGTTGGATGGGTTTTCAAAATGGGCTTGCAGTTGCTGCAGCGCCCGGTTGCATTTCAACGCTTTCATATTTCACCCTCTATCCATAAGAGCAGGATCACTCTTGAACATTACACATCTGTATGTTTGGTTGGAAAATAAGCGCCCAGACGGGGATCTTGCTGAAGTTCTTTCAGGCCGCGATTCCGCAAGACGCGCACATTCTCAACGGTTTCGCCCAGCCGGCCGGCGATCTCGCTGTCTGAACACTCTGCGACAAATTTCCACCAGATGACCAGGCGTTTGCGATTGTCCGGCAGGCGCGCCAATGCTTCCAGCAATGCTTGCAATTGTTCTTGGGTTTGCGTCTGCTCCTCCAGCTCATTCCTCTGCTCTCGGGCCTCGCCTGGTTTGGCGCTCGCTTCGCCAAGATCATCGATGGAGGTTTGTTTTCGCTCGCGCCTGCGTGCCCGAATAATATCCGTTGCTGCCTGGCGCAGCTTGGCTAGGGCAAAAAACAAGAAGCTCTGCGGGCTTTTGCATTGCTCAAGCTGCGCGTGTACCAGAGTGAGGCCATCTTGAGCCGCTTGCTCGGCCATGTCGGGCCATCTTTTCCTCGCGGAAGCTATCAGGAATTGGTGCAGTTCGGTATAGCTCAGGTTCTGTCGATCTCTGTCTCGCTTTTGCCGGCAGCTTTCATAAAGACAGGTGCCGTATTCTCGCAACGCCTCTGTTTTTATATCTTCCTGGCTGGCTTGCGGCTGCAAAACCTTCACGATCCTGGCGGCCAGTTCATCTGACGTTAAAAGCGCCCATTTGTACTTTTCCACCATGCTTTGCGCGCAAGCTGCCGCGCGTAAGAAGAAGGTTTTGTTTTCTTCCCTGGATTCGCTTTGCACGGGTTTTGTGAGTTTCCTTTCCGTCACGGATTATCGCGCCCGAATTATCGCTTCTGCTTGTAATATTTTGCCACACTTTTGCTCTTTTTGTGCATAAGAAATTCAAGGATATGCAAGAAGCTTTCAGCGGCTTCACATATCTACCCATTTTACCAATTTTTGGAGGTGTCAAATGAAAAAAATGCTTGTTTGTGTTCTTTCGCTGATCCTGATCCTTTCTGGTGTGCTGCCGCAGCCCGCGGCTGCTTCCACCCGATCGGCCGCCTGGCAGCAGCCGGACGACCGTTTGCTGGCTGCTCCGGCCGCCAGTACGTTCCAGGGCGGCCTGCAATCGGCCGCTCAATTTACCCAGGTTCTCACCGATACTACCAACCTGGATCAGAGTTGGCTCTTGCAGCAAGAAGGCGCAGAACAAACCTTTGACGAGGCCAGCCAGGAGATTGGTCGTGAGGCAGCGGTGAACGAGACGCCCAAATCGATCGACCAGGTGACTGGCGTGCAAGATGGCAAGTTGGAGCCGGTCGCTGGCGAAACCGAACCGGGTGCGTCATTCGATGCAGAGAAAGTTCAGATGGAAGTAGATCTCTCTCAACCCCAGGCGGTGGATGGCTGGACCACTTTGCTCAACGAAGGCTTCGAAGGCGCTTTCCCCAACGGGAGCTGGCGCGCCTTCGACAACAACGGCGCTAGTTATGGGGAATACTACTGGGACGATGATGATGCCAAGGCGGCTTCCGGTTCTTGGAGCGCCTGGGCTGGCAATGGCGGCGCCAACGCGAAAGACCCGGCCTATTACTACTATGCCAACAATATGAACTCTTGGATGGTGTATGGCCCTGTGAATTTGAGCAATGCCAGCGAAGCGCGCCTGACCTTCCAATATTGGAACCAATCCGAATCCAATTACGATTACTTTGGCTGGTATGCTTCGGCTAACGGCACCAACTTCTCCGGCTATCGCACTAGCGGTAACTCTTATGGTTGGCGTAGCGTAACCCTTGATCTGCGCAGTGTGCCTTCTCTTGGCAGTCTGTTGGGCGATACCTCGGTTTGGATCGCCTTTATATTCACTAGCGACGTCAGCGTTGTCAACAATGGGCCGTTTGTGGATAACATCCGCCTGGAGAAGAATGTGGTTGCCAACTCTTGCTCAGGCCAGTATAAGGCCGAATACTTCTCAAATCGTACCTTGAGCGGCAGCCCGGTTCTGACGCGTTGCGAGGGATGGCCTGTCAACCAAAATTGGGGATTTGGCAGTCCTTTCGGCGTACCGGCAGATGGATTTTCGGCCCGCTGGACCGGCCAGGCTTATATTTCAGGCCGGCAGACTTTCATTGCAACTGCTGATGATGGTATCAGGGTCTGGATCGACAATACCCAGATCATCAATGCCTGGTGGGATCAGGGGCAAACGGAATATCGCGTCTCGCTCAACATGACTCCCGGCACGCATACCATCCGGATCGAATATTACGAAAACGGCGGCGGCGCCACGGCCCGCTTTGGTTGGTCGACTGGAGCCTTGTGCCCTGCCATAACCGGCTGGCGGGCTGAGTATTGGAACAATACCAGCTTGAATGGCTCGGTCTACGTCTGCCAGAACCAGTCGAACCTGGATGTCGATTGGGGGTGGAACAATCCCGTCAGGGGCATTCCGCTCATGCCCGCCGATAACTTTTCCGCTCGTTTCACCCGCACTGTGTACTTCGGTGCCGGCTCTTATATTTTCCGCCTGGCAGGCGAT
>CAZVRZ010000059.1:13734-32619 GCA_964629965.1 uncultured Anaerolineaceae bacterium | reverse complement strand
TCGGAATTGATCAGAACCTTGGAAGGACCGGAGATCATCCGAGATACCGCTCAGTTCCCCAAAAAATTTGGCGAAGCGCCCCAACTGGCAGATCTGGTCAAGGCCGGCTCCTTGCCGCCGGTAGACCAACGCCTGCCCGTTCCCGATGACTTGATGGTGATCAAGCCGCTCGACGAAATTGGCCAATACGGCGGCACGTGGCGGCGCGCCTTCACCGGACCCGCAGACCACGAAAATGGCAACCGTATCGTCTCAATGGACAAAATCTTGCATTTTGATTATACGGGCTCCACGATCATGCCTTCGCTGGCCAAAGATTGGAAGATCAGCGATGACGGCAAGACCATCACCATCTACCTGCGCAAAGGCGCTAGGTGGTCCGATGGTGAGCTGCTCACTGCCGACGATTTCATGTTCTGGTTCGAAGATATCTATTCGAATCCAGAGATCGTACCCACGCCATTCCCCGAGATGCAGATCAACGGCAAAGCAGGCGTGATGAAAAAGATCGATGATTTGACGATCGCTTTCGAATTTCCAGAAGCCTATTCCTACTTCGTCTACCAACTGGCCGGCAGCACCGGCATTGGTGCTGGTTTGGCCACCCGCGGTGCCTTCCAAAACTGGGGCGGTGGATATTGCCCGGCGCATTACCTCAAGCAGTTCCTGCCCAAGTACTCATCCCTCGATGAGGTCAACAAAGCAGCCAAGGACCAGGGCTTCGATAACTGGGTGTCTTACCTCAAAAATCGCTACAGTTGGGCGCTCAACATCGATCTGCCTGTCATGACGCCCTGGGTAACGACCTCTCCCATCAACACGCCGACCTGGTCTATGAAGCGTAATCCTTACTTCTGGTCGGTAGACCCCGAGGGCAATCAACTTCCCTACATTGACGTGATCACCCTCAACCTGGCCGAGAACACCGAGGTTGCCAACCTGCGCGCCATTGCCGGCGAGTACGATCTCCAGGAACGGCACATGGGCCTTGCCAAGCTGCCCGTCTTCTTGGAAAACGCAGAAAAAGGCGACTATAAGGTTTACCTTGACCCGGCCCTGAATGGCTCGGACGTGGCAATTCATATCGGCAACGCCTACAACGGCGATGCGGAAATTGCCAAGTGGCTCAGGAATAAAGACTTCCGCCACGCGCTCTCCATGGGCATCGACCGCGATCAGCTCAACGAGGCTTTCTGGCTCGGCGTTGGCACCCCCGGTTCGACCGCTCCGGCGGAAACCACGATCTATAGCCCCGGCCCTGAGTGGCGCACCAAATGGTGCACCCTCGAAGTCGAGCAGGCCAATCAGTTGCTTGACAAGATAGGCCTGGATAAGAAGGACTCGGCAGGCTACCGCCTGCGCACGGATAATGGCGAACGCCTCCGCTTTGAGATGGTTACCGTCGGCGGGCAGTTTGTCCCCTACACCCAGGTCGGAGAAATGATCAAGCAGCAGTGGATCAAGATTGGTATTGACGTCACCATCCAGGAGATGGAGCGCAACCTGGCATTTGGTAGAGATGCCAACGATGAAAACCAGATGCTCACCTGGGCCAACGATGGCTCCGAAATGCTCTTCCTCTTTGCCCGCCACGCCATGCCGGTCGATCCGGCTGAGTGCCACATGGGCATGGCATTTGCCAAGTGGTATGCCTCCAATGGCTCGCAAGGCACAAAACCGGACGATCCCGAAATGATCCGCGCCTTCGATCTCTATCGCGAGGCCTTTGGTCTGGCTGAAGCCGGCCAGGTCGAAAACGCCAAGGAAATCTGGAAGATCATCGTCGAGCAGCAGTGGAGCATCGGCACGGTTGGACAGTCGCCGGCGTTCATGGGTCTTCGCATTGTCAAGAACAACATGGGCAACGTTCCCGAACGCCAGGTGAACGCGCAGCATGCCCGCACCCCATGCGCTTCGCGACCTGTAACCTTCTACTTCAAATCGTAATCTGTTCTACACATTGTTCGCAGAGCATGCGGAGAGTACCGAGTGATCATCTCCCTGCATGCTCTGCCACAAAATTGTTATAATCCTATCCAAATATGAACGAGAAGTCAACTTTATGGTAGCGTATATTGTACGCCGCTTGATCCTGGCAATCCTGACCATTTGGGCAATCACCGTCCTGTCATTCCTGATCATCCAATTGCCCCCAGGCGATTACGTCTCCTCCTACATCGCCTCCATGTCGGCTTCCGGAGTGGGCGTGACCGAAGCAGAGGCGCATGCGCTGCGCTTGCAGTATGGCCTCGATCAGCCGATCCACATCCAGTATATCAAGTGGATGGCACTGATCGCCCAGGGTAATTTCGGCATGGCGATTGAATGGGGCCGGCCGGTGCTCGATGTCATCGGCGACCGCATGGCGCTGACGGTTGTTATTTCGCTGGCAGCCATCGTCTTTACCTGGGGGCTGGCGCTGCCCATCGGCATCTATTCTGCCGTTAATCGCTATTCCATCGGCGATTATATTGCCACTTTTATCGGCTTCATTGGCCTGGCCATTCCGGGCTTCATGTTGGCGCTCATCGTGATGTATGTGGGCTTCAAATACTTCGACGCCAACGTGGGAGGCCTGTTTTCAGCCGAGCTTGCCGATGCGCCCTGGGGTTGGGAAAAGTTCGTGGACTTGCTCAAGCACCTTCCGGTCGTGGCCATCGTGCTGGGCATCGGGGGCACTGCGCAAATGATCCGCATCATGCGCTCCAACTTGCTCGACGAGCTGCGCAAGCCTTACGTGATGACGGCTCGCGCCCGGGGGCTTTCCGAGTCACGCGTGATCCTAAAATATCCGGTTCGGGTGGCGCTCAACCCATTTGTCAGCACGATCGGTTATCTGTTTCCATACATTGTATCGGGCAGCATCATCGTCTCGATGGTCTTGAGCCTGCCAACCGTTGGACCGTTGTTGCTCAAGGCGCTCATCGCCCAAGACATGTTCCTGGCTGGCACGATCGTTTTAATGCTGGGTGTCATGACCGTCGCCGGTACGTTCATCTCGGACTTGCTTTTGATGTGGATCGATCCGCGTATCCGACTGGGGAGGCAGTAGTGACCGACTCTCAGCCTACCCCCATCGAGTTTGCGCCGGATACTCCACTCGAGCACCTGCCCGATGATGGCTTTGTCACCTCGCAGGCCGAAGAGCGCATTGCCGTCGCCACGCAGTGGCAGCTCATGTGGTGGCGGTTCCGCAAACATCGCCTGGCGATGGCGGGCGCCATCACTTTGATCTTATTCTACCTGGTGGTACTGTCGGCAGAATTTTTGGCCTATGCAAACCCAGATGCCTCTGAGGCGCAGCGTTCTCTGATGGCTCCTCAATTGATCCACTGGACCGACAACGGGGAATTCGCCCCATTCGTCTACGGCCTCACTGGCTCGCGCGACCCCAAGACTTTCAAGCGGGTGTACGTGCCCGATCTTGAAAATAAAATCCCGGTGCGGTTTTTTGCCAAAGGGTTCGAGTACAAATGGCTGGGTCTTATCCCCAGCGATGTGCATTTGATCGGTGTCGAAGGCGCTCTGGCAGGCGAATCGCTCTTCATTCTGGGCACCGATATGCAGGGGCGTGATTTGTGGTCCCGCCTGATGTACGGTACGCGCACTTCGCTGCTCATCGGGCTGGTGAGCGTTGCCGTCAGCCTGATCCTGGGAGTTGTGCTGGGCGGCATCTCTGGTTACTACGGTGGGACGATCGACACGATCATCCAGCGGGTCATCGAGATCATGCGCTCCATCCCCACTATTCCGCTGTGGATGGGCCTGGCAGCCGCTCTGCCCACCAGTTGGGGCGTTAACCAGGTCTATTTTGCCATCACCATCATCATTTCATTGTTGGGCTGGACGGAGCTGGCGCGCGTGGTGCGGGGCAGATTCCTCTCCTTGCGCGAAGAAGACTTCGTTGTGGCAGCCAGGCTGGCAGGCTGCAGCCGGATGCGCATCATCTTCCGCCACATGGTGCCTTCGTTCCTGAGCCATATCATCGCTGCAACCACGCTGGCACTTCCGGCTATGATCATCAGTGAAACTTCTCTCAGCTTTTTGGGCCTGGGTCTGCGCCCGCCCGCCATCAGTTGGGGTGTGTTGTTACAGGATGCCCAAAACATCCAATCGCTCGCCATTTCCCCCTGGCTGCTGCTTCCTGTTATCCCGGTGATCCTGGCGGTGCTGGCGTTCAATTTCGTCGGCGATGGCCTGCGGGATGCAGCCGATCCTTACGGATGAAATATGGAAAACGGAAATCAGATATTACTATCGGTACAAGATCTCAAAACGTATTTCTTCCAGGATGAAGGAATCGTTAAAGCGGTGGATGGCGCCTCCTTCGACGTGTATGCCGGCCAAACGCTCGGCATCGTCGGCGAAAGCGGCTGCGGTAAGAGCGTGACGGCTCAATCGATCCTGCGGATCGTGGACCGCCCCGGCCGCATTGTGGAGGGCAAGATCATCTTGCACCGCGCCGATCACACCGAGCTCGACCTGGCGCAGCTACATTCCGACAGCGAAGAGATGCGTGACATTCGCGGCTCTGAGATCGGCTTGGTATTCCAGGAACCGATGACCTCTTTTAGCCCGGTGCATACCGTTGGCAGCCAGATCGTCGAAGCGGTTCAACTGCATTGTGCCATGAACAAACACCAGGCTCGCCAGCGCGCGGTTGAGGTGCTCCACCAGGTGGGCATCCCCAAGCCCGAACGCCGCATCGACGAATACGCTTTCGAGCTGAGCGGTGGCCTGCGGCAGCGCGCTATGATTGCCGTGGCGCTTTCTTGCGACCCTCGCCTGCTCATTGCCGATGAACCCACCACTGCCTTGGATGTCACCACCCAGGCGCAGATTCTTGATCTATTAAAACAACTGCAGCAGCAGCGTGGTATGGCGATCATGCTGATCACCCACAACCTGGGCGTGGTGGCCGAGATGGCCGACCACGTGGTGGTCATGTACCTGGGGCGGGTGGTTGAAGAAGGGCCTGTGGATGATATTTTCCATGCTCCCAAGCACCCCTACACGCAAGCGCTGTTACGCTCGATTCCCAGCATCGACTCCACCCCGCGCGTCAAGCTGCCCACCATCAGCGGTTCTGTTCCGCATCCATACAACCGGCCCTCGGGATGCCCGTTCTACCCGCGCTGCTTGAATTTTATCCCCGGCACGTGCAACCAGCAGGAGCCGCGCCTGGCAGCCGTCGGTGAGCGGCAAAAAGTGAGCTGTTTCTTATATCAAAACCAACAAAGGATAAATGGTACATGATGGCCAATGTGACCAACGCGACCGGCCAGGTGCTGTTGGATGTCAGAAACCTGCGCAAATTTTTCCCCATCCGCAAAGGCTTGCTGCAAAAGGTGGTGGGAAATGTGCGCGCCGTGGATGATGTCACCTTCTATATCAACTGTGGAGAAACGCTTTCGCTGGTCGGCGAAAGCGGCTGTGGCAAGACCACCACCTCCCGCTGCATCCTGCGCGCCATCGACCCCACCTCTGGGCAGATCTTATTCCGTCAGGATAGCGGCGAAGTACTGGATGTGGCCGCCCTGCCCGAAAGCAAGGTGCAGCGGCTGCGCTGCAAGATGCAGATGATCTTCCAGGATCCCTTTTCTTCGCTCAACCCCCGCATGACCCTGCTCGATATCGTTGGTGAGCCGCTGCTCGTGCATGGCATGACCGACCGCCAGCAGCGCATGGACCGGGTGACCGAGCTGCTGCGCATGGTGGGATTGCGACCCGAATACATGCAGCGCTTTCCACATGCCTTCAGTGGTGGTCAGCGCCAGCGCATCGGTATTGCCCGCGCCCTGGCCCTGAACCCGTGCCTGGTGGTGGCCGATGAGCCCGTCTCGGCCCTGGATGTTTCTGTGCAGGCCCAGATCCTCAACCTGCTGCTCGACTTGCAGAACCAGCTTGGTTTGACCTACCTGTTCGTGGCGCACGATTTGAGCGTCGTCAAGCATATCAGCGAGCGGGTGGCCGTTATGTATGTCGGCAGGATCGTCGAGATGGCCGCTACGGAAGCCTTGTTCAACAACCCGAAACATCCATATACCGAAGCGCTGCTTTCGTCCGTGCCCCGGCCCGATCCTCGCTTACGTTCTCAGCGCATCGCCTTGCAGGGCGAGGTCGCCGATCCAGCCAATCCGCCCTCGGGCTGCTATTTCCACCCCCGCTGCCGTTATGCCACTGAGATCTGCCGCACGGCAACGCCGGTTCAGGAAGAGATCGAGCCCAAGCATTATGTGGCTTGCCACCGCGCCGGTGAGCTGGCCTTGCGAGGAATAAGCAAGTAATGGGAGTGTGATCCAATGGGAACAATCCGCATCCCTTTCGATGATCTAAAACACGAGTTCCGCCGGGCCCTGGTGAAGGCCGGCCTGACCCCAGAGCGAGCCGAGCTCCTGGCCGATATTCTTGCCCAGAACAGCCTGGATGGGGTGGCCTCTCACGGTTGGAATCGCTTTCCGGCTTTGCTCGGGCAGATCGTCCAGGGTTTTATCAAGGTAGATGCCGAACCCGAGATGGTCGCCGCATTTGGCGCCTGGGAACAGTGGGACGCCAGGCTGGGGCCGGGTCCCCTCAATGCCATGGCCGCTGCCAACCGGGCAATGGAGCTGGCCCGGCAACACGGCCTGGGGTGCGTGGGGCTGCGCAATACCAACCACTGGATGCGGGCTGGCGCATATGGCCAGATGGCCGCCAGCGCTGGCTTTGTCCTATTGTGCTGGACCAATGCAGTTGCCACCATGCCGCCCTACGGCAGCCGGGATATTCGCCTGGGCAACAACCCCCTGGTGCTGGCCGTTCCGCGCCGTGATGGCCCGGTGGTGCTGGATATTGCCATGAGCCAATTTTCTTTTGGTAAGTTAGAAGTGCTCCGGCGCAGCGGCGAGAAATTGCCTGTGCCCGGCGGCATCGACCAGGATGGCCGGCCCACCCTCGATCCCGCCGTGATCCTGGAATCGGGGCGCGCCTTGCCGATTGGCTATTGGAAAGGTTCCGGGCTGGCTTTGCTGCTCGATATGACCGCCACCTTGCTCTCCGGCGGCCAGGCCACTTACCAGATTCGACCCGAAGCCGAACACGGCCAATCGCAAGTGTTCATCGCTTTTGACATCTCCAAACCGGACGGCGCCGCCTGGGCCGAACAGGTCGTCCAAAACATTGTCGCCGACCTGCACCTCTCCAGGCCCGATTCGCCCGATGCACCCGTCATGTTCCCCGGCGAGCGCGTTCTCAAAACCCGCCAGGAAAACCTGGCCAATGGCATCCCCGTTGACGAGGTCGTGTGGCAAACAATCTTGAACAGCTAGGGCCTGCGCCCCAACGGCTTGCCCGGAGGAAGCGGTAAATGGAAACTCGATATTCGCGAGACCCCCAAACCTTTGCCAGGATGAATACCTCTGAAATCAGGAATGAATTCCTGATCGCTGACTTATTTACCCCCGCTGAGATCAAATTGGTCTATCTGCACGTTGATCGCATGATCGTGGCCTCAGCCGTGCCAACCCAGCAGCCTCTGCGCCTGGAAGCCGGTGCAGAGTTGAAATCCCAGTATTTTTCCGAGCGGCGAGAAACCGGCGTGATCAATACCGGTGGGCAGGGCAGCCTCACCGTCGACGGCCAGGAGTATCCGATGGCCTACCAGGATGTGCTCTATATTGGCCGGGGCAGCCAGGAAATCTACTTCTCGAGCGCCAACCCCGGGCACCCGGCCCGCTTCTATCTCATCAGCCTTCCGGCCCACAAAGTATACCCCACGACGCATATCGCCCGGGCGCAGGCCAGGCGGGTGGATCTTGGCAGCCAGGAGGCGGCCAACGTACGCACGATCTATCAATATATCCATCCGGGCGGTGTGCCAAGCTGCCAGTTGGTGATGGGCTTCACCGAATTGGCCCCCGGCAGCATCTGGAATACCATGGCCGCTCACACCCACGAACGCCGCTCCGAAGTGTATCTGTATTTCGATTTGGCCGCTGACAATCTGGTCTTTCACCTGATGGGTCAGCCACAGGAGACCCGGCATATTGTGGTCAGGGATGGGCAGGCGGTCATCTCTCCCAGTTGGTCCATCCACGCCGGCGCCGGCACCAGCAATTACAGTTTCGTCTGGGCTATGGGGGGCGAGAACCAGGATTTCGATGACATGGATCCTGCTCCTAAAAACGCATTCATTTAGATTTTGCCGGGTGCATTGGCCAAGAGGAATGATACAATATCACCGCTGCGCTGCAGCATATCTTGAATCGCAAGACCTGGAAAGCAGATAACCGTATGCCGCTAAAAGATGCAACCAACGAATCGGAATTTTCCCAGACGGTGTTAAAAGCCCTGGCCGTCCTGGAATGCGTGGCCGATGCAGATCGCCCGCTGTCCGCCTCGGAGGTGGCCGGCTTGTGTAAGATTTCCCGTCCAACGGCATACCGGCTTTTGACCACCCTGGCTGCCCGTGACTACGTTACCCAGGTGAACGGGCCTTACTTTCGCCTCGGCGCCCAGGCCCTCAGCCTCAGCAGAAAGCTGCTCGACTCGATCGACCTGCCCGAGTTGGCCCGGCCGTATTTGCGCCGCTTGGGCGACGCGACCAACGAAACGGTCTACCTTTCCACCCTGGACGATGCCGAGATCCTCTACATCGCCAAGATCGAAAGCACCCAGGCCATCCGCACCTCGTGCGTCATCGGTACCCGCAATAACCTTTACTCCACATCCATGGGCAAAGCGCTCCTGGCCTTCCAGCCTGCCGACGAGCAAGCTGAGATGATCGAACAGATCGAGATGGTTGCCTTGACGCCCAAGACGATCACCGAGCGGGCTGCCCTGATCGAAGAGCTGGACAAGATCCGCCGGCAAAAGTACGCCGTCGATGATGAAGAAAACGAAGAAGGCGTTCGCTGTGCAGGTGCGCCGATCTTCGACCGCACCGGCCGCGCTTTTGCCGCTATCAGCGTATCCAGCCCGGCTTACCGGCTTTCCATGGCGCGCATTGATGAATTATCTCCCCTGCTCCTGGAGATAACCGGTTCCATCTCCGCTCGCCTGGGCTACACGCCGGAGTAAATTAAGGCAGTAAAATGGCATCTGTCTACCGGCAGATGATCCTCACCGCCTCTCCCACGCCATCTTCTGCGCGGATCTTCTCTCCTAGCTCAACCGCGCGTTGGCGCATCGCTGGGTCGCCCACCGCCTGCGTGATTGCCTTTGCCAGCCCTTCGGCGCTCAGCCGCGAACGCGGAATCGGCGTCGGCCCAACCCCTAACGTTTCTACCCGAAAAGCCCACAAGCGCTGGTCGGCGCCGATGGGAACCAAAATAGATGGAATGCCCGCCCGAATCCCGGCCGCGGTCGTGCCCGCCCCGCCGTGATGAACGACAGCCGCCGTGTGCGGCAGCAGCCAATCGTGCGGGATTGACTCGACAAAATACACCGGCTGTGTGGAGGACTGCTGCGCCATCCCTCGACCCAAAGGGCCGCGGCCGGTGAATAGGATGCCGCGCTGCCCGGCCAGGTCCAGCGCCTGGATGATCATGCTGGTCACCTGCTCGGGCTTTTGGCTGGGCATACTGCCAAAACCGATATACACCGGCGGCGTGTCTGCCTCCAGGAAAGCTTGCAGGTCAGGCGGCGGCTCAAAACCCGGTGTATCGAGATACCAGTATCCGGTCATGTGAACGTGCTCTCCCCACTCCACCGGCCGGGGCAAGACGTGCTGGCTGTAGCCACACAGGATTGGCGTGATTGGCCTGCCGGTCAGCTGCGATTTCCTTGCCGGCAGTCCAAGAATATCCCTGCGGCAGCGCTCGATGATTGGCCGCAGTCCCAATGCCACTGCCCAGTTTACCGGTTTGTAGCTAAACCAATTGAGCGCACCCTTCATCTGCCCGGCCAGGCCGCTGCTTGGCGCCCCCAGGCTGGGCGGCCAGGGTCCGAAGAAGGACGGAAAGGCGCGGGTCGGTAAACCGGGAAAGACGCTGGTTTCGATATGGGGAATTTGCAATTTTTCTGCCACCGGCTCCACGACCATGGTCGTCGCGGCGTTGCTGATCAACAAGTCACAGTCCTGGCTCACCTGCCAGAACTCTGTAAACATGGTCGAGACCATTTTCTGAAACAGTTTTAGCAGTTCAAGAAAGACAGTTCCGGTAAACGTCTTTTTCCCTGCACCCTGGTTCAGCAGCCCCGGCACATTCCCGCTCAATGGAATAAAGCCCAGCCCATGCGCCTCCACCAATGAGCGAAATTCCTCGAAAGCGCCCAGGCGCACATCGCAGCCAGCCTTTTTTAGCCCAACGCCCAAGGCAACAGCAGGTTGGACATCTCCACGTGTACCGAAAATTAAAAGATTGATGCGCATATGTACCTGACCGTTCTAAATAATCTGCTAGGTTTGGTATAAAATACGGTTGAAGCGTTCTTAGGTCACCGCCTATTTGGGCGGCTCCGCCACTGCCCAAATCTTCAATACTTGCCCGGGCCTTTTCGTCTTCAAATCCGGTAGCTGTCGGGTCTGGTGGCTGGCTTTGATCTGTTCGTAGACCGGCTCGGTGATCGCCACACCACGATAGTGCCCGATCTGTGCCACGCGATTGACCTCCTCGCCAAAAATATCTTTCTGCCGCAAGGTTCGATGCCCACACATTCCAACCACGATCTGACCGGCGCCAAGGCCAACTTCCAGCACGATCTCTTCCGGCAGGCTATGCTTTACTACCATTTCTGTAAAAACCTGCCGCATTTTGTGGCCGCAGGCTACGGCCTGGATGGCCCAATCAGCAGGGAAGATGCTCAGAATGGCATCCCCTAAATACTTGATGATTTCCCCACCGGCGCTAACGATGAGATCCCCCAGCTTTTCATACATTTCCTGCAAGAATTCATAATTCTTCAAAGGATCGTCAAAAGCCCGGGAGTAATTATGTACGTCAACAAACATGATCACGTGCTCTTCAATCTTGATTTTGGAATCGAGTGACGGCATTTGCACCTCCTGCTTGAGAAACGATGATCTATTGGCCTGCTTTACCTTGGCTGGGCCAGGGATAAGAGGCCGTTGCCTGATCCAGGATATCATCAGGGACAAAGTCGCTGTCTGGGGAGCCGGTTTGGGCAGCTAAGCCATATGCATAGGTGAAGAAGTTTTCAAGAACATCCTGTCCCGTTTCAATAGAGAGTAAGACAGCTTGCGCAAACGCTCCCCCCTCTTCTAAAAAACCGCTTTCTTGACAGACCTGGCGGATATGCTCAAGGTTATAAGCGATAGCCTGGTGTGTGCCCAGCCAATGATCGTTTTGCCAAGTCAATAACGCGTATTGGGCGCCCACAAAGCCATTGAGTGGCCCGCTGACTGCCCCCGGATTCAGAACAAGCCGGCCGTTTTGCTCTACCTGCCAGGGGAGATGGGTATGCCCGCATACCAGGACCGGCTCGCTGATTTGAGCCAGAACCGCATCCAGCATTGCCGCGTCGTGATCCGGGAAGATGGATTCGGATACATGGCGCGGCGAGCCGTGGACAACTCGAATAACGGCTGCACCAGGCAATGACACTGTTCTCTGTTCGGGAAGTGCCTTGACAAAGTCAAGCGTCTCTCGGTCAATATGACGATGTGTCCATCTCAGCAGTGCAAACTGCCGACAGGTATAGCGGCTAGACGGCGCTTCACCAGTGGCATATTTCAGTAGGGCATTGTCGGCATTCCCGCGGATCATCAAACTATCCAGTGCCCTCAGGCGTTGAAGCGTCTCAACTGGTTGTGGGCCACCGTTGACAATGTCTCCTGCGACAACGATACCGTCTACCGAATACTGCTGAAGATCGTTCAGCACAGCTTCTAAAGCGGGCAGATTGCCATGAATGTCAGACAGAACCGCTAATTGCACTGCCGGTTCTCCTTTTCCAGCGAAAATCACCGACCGCATCCCCACGGCCTATGGTCTTGGTTCGCAGCCAACGAGAGGAATTGGCTGCTTGCGGCTTTTGACGTAGCAGCGCGGCATAACGAACTTGGATGCGCCCCGCGATCAAACCGGCCTCTTCAGCGTCATGCTGTTGAGCCAACAACCGCTTCCAGGCATTGATGTATGGAACAGATTGCATGTCTTTCATACTCCAACTGTGCAAGCTAGATGCGCATTATTAGCGCGCCGATTTTTTACGATGGGTCAGATAATTACCCCGCGCTCCGCATGATCAGTGGCAAAAATATCGCCGGTAAAACCGTCACCGTACCGGTAATATACTCGTACGCTCCGATATCGAAAGCAATCCCTTGCGGGCGCGCTGCGCCCAGCAGGTCTCGCCTCACCACCGTGCCCACATTCTTGCCGGCATCCATACACGGACTGCCGTTCTGGAGTTGGAGATCGAAGGTGGGCGCGTTGACAAAGGCGGGGTTATCGTTGATGGCCACGCTGTCCCAGGTTGGAGGGCTGCCATCTCCGTACCAACAATTCAGGTGATTTCCTGTGGGCAGTTCAGCCGACTCGCCCGCCATATACGGCTCGCTGGTGGAATAGATGATGTTGTTACTGAAGTACACAGTGGTCGAGCGTTCCAGCGCCTCCTGGTCAAACAACACGCTGCCGGTCTCGCCAGGCAGCGCCGCGCCTGACCAGCCATTGCCATACAAGGTATTGTTGTAAATATAGACAGCCGTTTGCGAGATATTTTCGTGGCCGGTGTTGATCCGAATACCGGTATGATAGGAGGCGTCATCGCTCCATTCTGGTCCCAGGCCGGCGTGGATGATCAGGTTGTTGTAGATCCAATTATCCCCTGTCACGTAGTAACCAAGCATGATGCCGTCGCCGCGCTGGTTGACGATCACGTTGTCGTGGACGCGGTGCTGTTGGATATAGGCTGAATTGGCCTGCTCGCTGTAAATATTGATGGCGCGGTTGGAAAGATTATCGTGGAGGTAGTTCCAGGCAATCTCGCGATTGGACTCGTTTGGAGCACGCGGCGGATCATCTTGCCTGACACCTGAGCCGTAGATGGCGTGATAAAGCTTTGAGCAGTTCGCCGAACCGATATTTTCCAGTTCGTTGCCCAGGATATCCGTGTTATTTCCCCAGACGCCAATGGCCCCATCCATGCCATCGCCGTTGGGAGCTGTGATGTAGTTTCCCACTGCCCGGAATCCGCTCTGGGCTGGTATGCCTACCTGTCCGGTCGTGATGGTGAATTTGGACAATATCCAATTAACGGAATATCCACCGCTATCGCCATTCCACACCCAAAAAGCGCGCTCGATGGCCGCGTGGCCTACGTTCGAAACAGCCCCCGGGTAAACAATGAGTGCTTTGGGCAGGCTTGCTGTTCCATCACTGCCCAGGTTGACCGCCGCGCCGTAGTCGATTTCTGTTGTTTGATCTACCCTATCACCGATGTAAGCAATATCACCCGCAGCCAGGCTGTTGGCGGCATACGGGATCGTTCGCCAGGGCGAATCCCAACTACCATTGCCGGTGTCGTCGTTCCCGCCGGTCGTGACAAAATAAATGTTCCCGGCGCGCACGGTGAACGGCAGGGCGTTGGAGGTTTTGCCATTGACGACAACGGAGATCGAGCCCAGGCCATCCTGGGCCAGGTGGCTGACCTGGAAGGAGACCATCTGCATTTGGTGAAAGGTATGCAGGTCGGCCGGGGTTGTGGCATTGCCCCAATAATAGTAGGAAGCCGCTTCCACCCCATTGGCGTACACTTTGCTGCCGCCCTGTGTGCTGCCCAAATTATGCCCCAGAGGGTTACGATGGCTCCATCCACGCCGCTGCGCCCTGCAGAGCGATCGCTGTTCTCGTTCTTGGGACCGCTGGTGATATCCGAAAAATGGAGCACCGGGTCTGCCCCGGCAGTGGGCAGAGCTGGCGAGAGCGAGGCCATGGCAGGCGTCAATGGGATAGGCGCCGCGTTGGTTGACCAGGGACGGGGCTGTATTGGCGCACAGGTGACCAGGATCAGCAGGGAGATCACAAAGATGGATATCTTTGAGAAACGATAGCGGTTCATCAGATTTTCTCCTTCGATTCCTTCCCCGGCATCTCTCAATGCCTGATCACAACAGGCAAATACACCCGCCTGGTGTTTGCCGTCACCTCGTCCGCGCCGATGTCGTACCCCGCGTAGCCATCGCCGTTGCCATCCTGCGGGCGGAGGTCGCCTTCGTAATCGAAGGACGGCGCGCCATCCGGCGAACCTGCATCTACCGCCGGAGAGCCGGCCGGCAGGTGAAAATTCCCCGCGGCCGGGTTCACAAAGGCCGGGGAGACATCTCTCAGGTCGCCGGTGCCGTAGAATTCGAATTCGATGTCTCGCTCGCCGTCCGTCAGGTTGTGATCGGCGTGGATTTGGGCCAGGATCACCGGGTCCGACGTCATCTGCCCGTAGACGTTCTGGCTGCAGATGTTGTTGCGGATAACCACGTTCTGTAGTTGGATGTTCTCAATGCCAATTCCCCCGCCCCAGCCATCGCGGCCGTTGTAGGCAAAGGTATTGTTCTGGATGGTGATATCGATAAAGGGGTGCGCAGCGCTGCAGCAGGCCGAAAGCCACAGGCCAACCTGGTTGTTATAGGCGATGTTGTTGTGCAGGCGGATGTTCTCCAGCGTCCCGCCCGCTTCGCTTGCCAGCGCAAAACCCATCGCCGGAATATCGTGGACAATGTTCCCATAGACTTCCACATCGTACAGGTGCTCCGCCTCCGCGTCGATATAGATGCCCACCTCGTTGAGGTTGTTTACCCGGTTGCCGTACACCTTCCCGTGCATCGAAGCGTCCTTGATCGACATGCCCTCTTTCCCGTTCGTCCCCGGCATGACATCATGCACATGGTTGAAGCGCACCTCGAAGGTATCGGTATTGCTGATCGAAATATGTTCTTGCAATGGGCCGGTGCATGCCCCCACCACTTCGTTGCTATCCACCAACACATGACTGTTGCCCCAAGAAGAAATTCCGGAGGTATAGGTATCGTAGGTGTAGTTGTGGTCAATGGTGATGTAACTGGAATCTTCGGCATCGATGCCGTAATAGCTGGAATGGATCACGCGCAGGCCCGTAACCCGGATGTAATCCCGATCCACAATATAGAACAACCCGGTATACTCCGGCACGTCCACCCCGCTGCCGTCGATCATCACCGTTTCGCCCGGAAAGGCAGCATAGGTGATGAATTGGCCGCTGCTCCCCGAATTTTGCGGGATCACCTGCTCGAAATAAGTCCCCGCCCGGATGTAGACCGTATTCCCCGCGGCCAGCGTTGCGGCGGCTTTTTGGATCGTCTGCCAGGGCTGCTCCAGCGTGCCAGGGTTGGTATCGTTCCCGTTGGGGGACACGTAAAACACCCCGTCTTGGGCTGTGCCCGGCGCCGCCCGCGTGGGCAGCGCCTCGCTTGAACTGGCGCGGCAGACCAACAGCAGCGCAAAAACCATCAGCAGAAGAGCAGCCATCGTCCTCATCACCAGATTCCTCCTTCACTGCGCAGCCAGGCGCTTTTTCATTATCGCGCCGTTTCTGCCCCTGCAGCATGAGAATCTCACCCGGCAGGTTGTACAAAATGTTATACATTCGAGAAAGGCGTATTTGGGGTGTTGTAGAGTGGTAAAGCCACCCTACAACACCCCAAACCCCGATTTTAAGAGAAGCGTGGCTAACAAGCGTAAACAAGCTTGATAGCAAAACTCATCTCCAGGTATAATTAATCGTCAGCAACGGACGACATGGAGAGGAGATGCCCAATAAGATGAAGAGAAATGCCCGCCTTAGCAGAACGAAGAACGGCAGTAGTACTCAACTGCGTAGTCCTTTCAGGAATTGGCGTGGTCTTGCCCGCCAGCATCCTTCCGCTTTCCTGCTCGCCGCGCAGCTCGTCAGTCTGATCCTGAATGTCGCCTTTGATGGCAGCTCCGGTGGACGGGCATTGCTGGCGGCCTTCGGCGTCCTGGTTTTAGCCTTGGTGGTTTGGGTCATCAACCATAATCCAGCCACCCGGCGCATCGTCTGGATCCTCGCCGCCCCGGCATTTGTGCTTTCCCTGTTATCGATCTTCTCCACGGATCCCACCCTGTTGATCTGGTCATCCCTGTTCGAAGCAGCCGTGTATTTCTATGCCGCCGGCAGCCTGGTAACCTACATGATGAGGGATTTCCGGGTGACCACCGACGAATTGTTCGCGGCTGGAGCCACCTTCACCCTGCTGGCATGGGGCTTCGCCTTTTTATACCTCGCCTGCCAAACATGGTCTCCCGGCAGCTTCGTCAGCAGTATTAACCCCAACCAACCACAGACTTTCCTCGAGCTTCTCTCCCTAAGTTTCACCAATCTTTCTGCCACTGGCCTCGGCGACATCATGCCGGTCGCCCCCCCAGCACGGGCGCTGGTGATGCTGGAGCAGTTCGCCGGCATCGCCTATGTCGCCGTCGTCGTCTCGCGGCTAATTGGGATGACGCTCGTGCGCCGCAAGGGTAGTTCCTGACACCCCAACGCAGCCTGAAGCGGATGGCTTTCCCCGTCCGCCACCTGTTGTTTACGCGCACCGTTAGCCCGCTGTCCTGATCATGCGTTTTTTGCAAAACAACACCTTTCTGTATGAGCCAAGACAAAAACTTCCCATCACCAGAGTCACTCCAATCTTTGCTAGAAATGATTGTGCCAGGTTCTGATTTTGTCGCCATTCATTCGCTGGAAGGCGATTTCTCAAATTCTACCCATCTTGTTGACGGCAAGGCAGCCGATGGCTCTATCTTTCAGGTTGTAACAAGGCGCTATGCGATTTACGGTGATTATGATCGCAGCGAGAAAGCACGTCGGGAGTTCAAAACTTTACAACTCCTCACAAAGCATGGTTTACCGGCGCCCGAACCTCTGTATTTGGATGATGCTGGAACAATATTAGGCTCTCCAGGTATCGTCACGCGCTACATGCCTGGCAAATTGATCATGGCGCAGCCGTATCCAGCGCACTGGGCAGCGACACTTGCAAAAACACTGGCAAGTATTCATCGCATTCCGATGAATGCTTCAAATACATCATTTTTGCTGGACGCAAATCGTGAAGTTCTCTGGTTCTTGAAATCCAAAGACTCAATGCCCCCATATATAAGCGTTCACCCAAAAGGAAGTGCTTTGTGGCAGGCAATGTTAAATTACCTTCCTGGCTTGATCAGAGTGGAACCTTCTCTGGTTCATATAGACTACTGGTCTGGCAATATTTTATGGGACAAAGGAGTTATCTCTGCGGTGGTAGATTGGGAAGAAGCGGCCCAAGGTGATCCTGGTATTGATGTGGCGTATTGTCGAATGGATATGATCCTCTGCGGCATGAGTGAGGCGGCAGACGCGTTTTTGGCAGCATACGAAAATGAAATGAGTAAGCCTGTTGAAAATCTCGGTTTTTGGGAGCTTGCTGCCGCGGTGCGACCCATGTTCAACCCAGGCGGTTGGATTTCTGAACCACCAGCAACAGAACGCTTTGCTGATTATGTGGACGCGGCTATTGAAAGGACTCGTAAATAAAAAAAACGGGTTAGCAAAACGTGCACCTGACGCGGAGGATGCGGCGGCCTTGAGCTGAAACAGTGATTCTGACAAGCCTTGCAGAAGCGTCTAGTCTCCTGCCAGCGGATGCTGGTGAGGCTGGATGCCATCCAACACCTGCTGCTCCTCCTGCTGGGCGAAATATAAGTCCCAGCGCAGTTGCAGATTCATCCAAAAGGCCGGGGTATTGCCGAAAAACTTTGCCAGCCTGAGGGCGGTATTGGGCGTCATGCCGCGTCGTCCGTTGACCAGGTCGTTGACGCGTTGGTAGGGAACATGGATGGCATCGGCCAACTCACGCTGTGTCAAACCCATCGGCGCCAGAAATTCTTCCAACAGCATTTCACCGGGATGGGTTGGGGTACGATGGGTCGGAACACGGATCATAATTGCCTTCCTCTTGATCTAATGATAATCAACGATTTCAATCTGATCTGGGCCAGATATCGTCCAGGTGAAACAAATTCGGTACTGGTCATTGATGCGGATACTATATTGGCCCTTGCGTTCTCCAGAAAGCTCCTCCAGGCGATTGCCCGGTGGAATGCGCAGCTCGTGGGGCGTCTCGACCGAGTCCAGTTGATCTAGTTTTCGTGCAGCTACTCGCCAAAGGCTCTCTGGGCAGGTGCGCCTGGCCTCACGCGAGTTGATCCCGTTGAAGATATCTTCTGCGCCCTTTGTCTTGAACGATTGGATCATGAATATATAATAGCACGGATATTATATTACTGCAAGACTCTCTGTACGCGAGTTGATCGCAGAAAACCCCCCACTTTTGTAAATTGGCAATTTACAAAATGCACATTATTTTGTAAAATTCAAATCACATCTGCCGTAAGTACATCGAATCCCAACTGCATGTCGTGGGGTAGCAGGGTGAAGTCATCGCCGGGATGGATCGGGACGCTAGTAGCGATCGCCCTTGGAGCTCAGCCTGCTAAGCAAGCTGGATAAGCGGCCTGTTTTTGCTTGCCGCTGAAGTCAAACCTGGCCCTGTGGTATAATCTTACATACCCCTATTCGATAAGGAGTAGTAAGACATGGACACAGTCACCATCTCATCCAAATACCAGATCGTGATCCCACGCGCCATCCGTGAAAAGTGGCAAGTCAAGCCTGGCCAGAAGGTGCGCCTGATCGTTTACGGCAAACGCCTGGAGATCGTGCTTGTGCGTGAGATCAAAGAGGCGCGCGGCTTCTTGAAAGGCATGAGCAGCGAGATCGAGCGCGAAGAGCAAGACCGGGTATGAACGTGATCGATTCCTCTGGCTGGCTGGAGTATTTCACTAACGGCGAAAATGCCGATTTTTTTGCTCCGGCGATAGAAGAGACGGAGAAATTGATTATTGTAAATTG
>CAZVRZ010000059.1:0-13724 GCA_964629965.1 uncultured Anaerolineaceae bacterium | reverse complement strand
TTTTGCTCCTGCCATTGAAGACCCGGAAACCATCCTCGTGCCTACGGTCAGCCTGTTTGAAGTATTTAAACGCGTCTTGATCGCAAAAAACCGCGACGATGCTCTCGAGGCGGTCGCCCTGATGCAAGAAGGACTGGTGGTTGACCTGGACGAGAACCTGGCGCTGGCGGCGGCCGAGCTTTCTTTTGAGCTGAAACTCCCGCTGGCCGACAGCATCATCCTGGCGACTGCCCGCGAGCACGATGCCACGCTCTGGACTCAAAATGTCCACTTCAAGGAGATGGCCGGCGTGAAATACATCGCCAAGTGTTACTAGCCATTGAAGGCTGAGCCGGAAGATTTCAGTGCTGAGATCAAAGGGCGGTAAAATAGTCATGATCATGCACCCCAAAACCGCTTGACCCGAAAGCCTGAGTGACGATGGCCTCGCCTGCACCCACTGGAAAGTTTATCAATTCGCTCGTTTCACTTTCTCTCAAAGACGCAAAATCCCTTCTCTTCCCGATGGTGATCTGTGCCGTACTGCTGCGCCTGGCATTCATCGGTGTGCTGTGGGGACACGATTTCAATGATCAGGAAGAGGGTCTGATCGCTCGCAGCCTCTTGAATGGGCAAGGGTATTCCTTTTCCGGCCTGCCAACAGCCCACAAACCACCCGCCTATACCCTGCTGCTGGCAGCTTGCTTCCTGCCATTTCCTGACGAGTGGACCCCGATCGCCTATGACTCATCCACCCCCTATCAGGCACACCTGGTGGATCAAATCCTGAAAGCTGCCGTGGCGGGCATGACGATGGTAGTCATCTTCAAGTTGGGTCAGCGCTTCATGCCTCCTGCCGCAGCGATACTGGCCGTATTCTTCTACGCAATCAACCCCTTTTTAATCCTTTCAGCTTATCTTCCCTGGTCACATGCTATACGATATGCTCATTTTCTCCGCCCTGCTGTTGGCCTACCTGCGTCTGCAGGAGAACCCCACCCTGCGCCGTACGCTTGTGCTTGGGCTGCTGGAAGGAGTGGCACTGCTGGAGAATCCTGCGATTGCAGGCTTCATATTTCTTGCTCATGCCTGGCTTTTCTTTGTAGGGCTGCGCCGACAGCCTTTCGCCACGCACGTACGCATCCACATTGTTTCGCTGCTGTTGGCTGCCTCGCTGCTGGCCCCCTGGGCCGTTCGTAATGGCCGGGTTTTTCACCAGTTCGTGCCATTTACAGATAACCTGCCGCTGGAATTATGGTTTGGCAACAATCCCCTGGCCACGGGCGGTTTCTATCGAGGCCCGCAGCCTCAGCTAGAAGGTATCGATCTGGCACAACTGAACGAAGTTCAACGCAACCAGGCCCTGGGCCAAGCGGCGATCAGCTATATCGTTCAGCACCCTGGGCGCGCCATCGAATTGCGTTTGTACAGCCTGTACTATTTCTTGTTTGGCGCCTGGCAGTTCAGCCGTTTTCCATCTGCAGCCAATCAACTCTGGTTTTGGGGCAATGCTTTCCTGATCTGTATGTCAGCCTCTGGCCTGATTTTGCTGATCTTCAAGGAAGGCCGCAAAGGACTGCTCCTGCTGCTCCTGGTGATCGGGTTATCCCTGCCCTATTTGATCACGCATAGTGGCGACGATCGCTATCGCGCCGGCCTGGGTCCTTTGTGGATGGTCTCTCTGGCTTACCTGGTGTTCAATCTCTTAATTTCCTTGCCTAAAAAACTGGCAAACAGTTGAATACCAGAAAACACCACCTCTTCAGCAGCCGCCCAAAACAAAGCCAAAACCCCTTTTGAGATTCAGCTCTTGTGCTATACTCGGATAAAGGATGAAAATGCCGGGCGTGGAAGTCTGTATCGTTACTCAAATTCGGAAACTTTAACTACCCTCTCGAATATCCTATGAAGAAGCGACAAAAGAATGCACTTGCCAATTCTTGCCCGAAGAATGGCATGAATATCTCTAAAAATCAAACTACCCAAGGCCGGCTGGCAGGCGGTATTCGCGGTGCAGAGGGCAGCTACACCACCGAATTGCTGTTGGCTATTCACCATGTAACGCTCAACATTGGCGCCGAGCTGCGCCTGCCGGTGCTCCTATCCAACATCCTCGAGCAGGCCGAGTTACTGCTGGCGGCCGACCGTGGCGGCGGGGTTTACTTTTACGAGCCAGAGAGCCAGGCGCTGCGCCTGGTGTATGGGTCTGGCATCAACGCTGGGCGCAGTGGCATCCTGGTGCCGGTCGGCCAGGGAGTGGCCGGCCAGGTTTACCACACTGCCCAAGCGCAGATTGTCGATGACTATACTGTCTGGCAGGGACATGCCACGGTGCTGGTCAGCGACCCTCCAAGCACGGTGATAGGCGTGCCGTTAATCCTCAAGGGAGCCGTGATTGGTGTCTTAACCCTGATAGCCAACTCTTCCTTGCGCAAGTTCACCGACCAGGATGTGCAGCAGGCGGAAATGTTCGCCGCTCAAGCCGCGGTGGCGATCCAGAACGCGCGCCTGTACGAGCAAGCGCGCCAGGAGATCAATGAACGCAAGCAGATAGAAACAGCGCTGAAGGAGAGCGAGGGCGCCGCCCAGCGCCTGGCACAGCAGTTGAAGTTGGCCAACCAGATCGGCGTCATCATCACCGCCGGCCTGGATTTTGAACAGCTCATGCAGACCATCTACCAGCAGTGCCAGCAAATCGGCGACACACATACCTTTTACGTGGCGCTCTACGATGAAGCTGACGGGATGCTGCGCTTTCCCTTCTTTATGAAAGATGGAGAACGGCGCGGCGTTGCCGCTCGCAACCTGCAGGAAAGCAGCGGCGTGGCCGGATATGTCATCCAACATATTCAGGTGCTATACATCCCAGACACGTTCAACCTATCCATTCCCCTGCAAATTATCCGCCAGCCCGGTGAGCCCACCTGCTCGATCATCGGTATCCCGCTGAAAATTCACGATCGACCGGTAGGCGTTCTGTCTATGCAAAGCCACGCGCCGAACGCCTACACTGCCGATCAAATTTCCCTGCTGGAAATGCTGGGCGGACAGATCGCCATCGCCATCCAGAACGGGCAACTGTACGCCCAGGCCCAGGCAAACATTGCCGAGCGAGAACTGGTACTGGCAGAGCGCAAACAGGCCGAAACCGCGCTGCAAGCCTCGCAGGCTACCCTCAAAGCCATCATCGACAGCACCTCCGATTTCATCTGGTCGGTCGACGCCCAATCCTTCGGGCTGTTGACCTTCAATACCGGGCTCCGCAATTACTTCCTCAATATGCGCGGCATTCACATCAAAGTGGGCCTGCGCCCGGAAGATCTCTTTCCCACCCCGAGTCGGATCCAGGCCTGGCGGCACTATTACCAGCGGACTCTGGCGGAAGGTTCCTACACCATACAATATGAAACCTTTGCTGGTAACATCCTGCTGGAACTGAGCTTCAACCTGCTCATCCAAGACGGCCAGGTTTTTGGCGTGTCAGCCTTTGGCAAGGATATCACTGAGCGCGTGCAGGTCCAGCGGGCCCTGGAAGAACTAAACCGCGACCTGGAGCAACGCGTGGAAGAGCGCACCGCAGAATTACGCCGTCGTTTTGATGAGATCGAAAGCCTGCAAGCCGAACTGCGCGAGCAATCCCGGCGAGACCCATTGACCGGGCTGAAAAACCGGCGCTTCCTGGCCGAAAGATTGCCGATCGAGATTGCCAGCGCCCAAGATGAAGGCGGCTGCCTGAGCATCATCGTTTCCGATATCGACCACTTCAAACGCGTCAACGATACCTACGGTCACCTGGCAGGCGACCACGTCTTGATCGAAATCGCCAGGCTGCTGCAACAGCATGCCCGCAGCTCAGATTTTATCTGCCGCTATGGCGGCGAGGAATTCCTGATAGTCATGCCGGGCGCAACCCTGGATACAACCTGCCGGCGCGCCGAGGATATTCGCCTGGAGATTGCCGGGCAGGACTTCCAGTACTCCGGAAAAAACCTGCATATCCACATGTCCTTTGGCGTGGCTTCTTATCCCACCCACGGGCAGGAGGCTGAGATGCTCATCATCAAAGCCGACCAGGCCCTGTACCACTCGAAAAAAACCGGCCGCAACCGGGTAACGGTGTGGGATAAAACCTTGCCCAGCCTCGACCCGATAGAATCAGAAGGATAACAATCCAATCTCCGCCCACCCCTGAGTAGACATCAGGCTGATGTTGTCTACATGCTTAAACATAAAAGAAGCTGCTATTCTGCAGCTTCTTTTGCAATTCCTGGTGCCCCCAAGGGGGCAATTCCTATATCTCTAGTATGCCCCATAATAGACGACGACGGGAGGGTGTAAGTGACCCTCCCGCTTTCCTCGCTAGCTTCTATCTTGACGATAAAAGCTTGAATTACTGGTTTTGATTGCTCAGGATCACTACTGAGTAACCTTTCACGAAGCTTCTCGGCTAATTCTTCGAGATATTCAGAGCTGGGTGGCTTATTTCCTGCCAATTTTCTTTGAGTATCCAATCGCGTAATAGCTTCTTCAATCTCTGCTTTTTCTACCTCGCGCTTGGCCAATCGCCCCTTGAGCGCAGGTGATGAACCCTCTTCTTCAATGGCATTGAGAACATTTTCAATTGCTCACTTGAGCCAGTCAGTTGTTTGCGATATTTGTCCATCTCTGTCTGGATAGTGTCAGTGTTCGCCGCACATGCAGCTTGCCAGCGATTCCACAACATGAGGAGATTATCCTTTGTGAGGATATTATCCCGGATTAAATCGATGATGGTTTGTTCAATTCTCTCGGCGCTGAGACGAGTAGAATCACACGAACCATCACGTTCTTTTTTTGAGCAAATATAATACCTCCAGCGGTTTTTACCCGCTTTTCCACCCACCATGGGCTTGCCACAATGACTACAAAAAATCAGTCCACTGACTATTGATCTTCGCAAAGAAATAAGAACGCAATAAAATGCAGGAATGAGACCAAAAGGAAGCGCCCGAGAATTGGAAATACGGCGGGAAATAGCCGCGAACATGCTGGAAAAAGGGATGGGTATACGAGAGGTTGCACGGATCGTGAAAGCCTCGCCCTCAACAGTATTGGGATGGAAACGGATATTGGAAAAAGCTGGACGGGATGGACTGAAGCCCAAACCGCAAAAAACGCCTGAGCCACGTTTAGGAGCAGAGCAAAAAACCAAGTTGGCAGAGGTATTGCTAAAAGGAGCGCGAGCTGCTGGATATTCCACGGAACTGTGGACGCTACGAAGGATTGCAGAAGTCATCGAAAAGGAATTTGGTGTGAAATATCATCCTGGGCATGTGTGGAAGGTCATGAGAGAAATGGGGTGGTCGGCCCAAAAGCCTGAGCGCCGAGCGCGGGAGCGAGACGAAAATGCGATCCAGGTGTGGCGAACAACAGAGTGGGAGCGGATAAAAAAATAGCCCGGGAAGACGACAGAGATATTCTTTGGATAGACGAGAGTGGTTTTATGTTGCAGCCGGTGGTAAGACGAACCTGGGCACCTTGTGGAGAAACGCCGGTGCACTATAGTTGGGATCGCCATGACCGGATTTCGGCATGTGCCGGGATCAAAGTTACATCTGATTTCACCGAGCCGCAAGTATTTTTTGAACTAAAGATGGAGAACATCAAAGCAGAGCAGATTATCGATTATCTCAAAGCGGTTCATCAAGAAACCCAGCGAAAAATGATCGTCATCATGGATCGTTGGAATGGTCATCGCAAAGCTGCTCGATTGTTGTCCGAAGAAGGGGCAGATTGGTTGAAAGTGGAATGGTTGCCGGCATACGCCCCAGAATTGAATCCTGTTGAATTACTGTGGAGCCACACAAAATATGCTGATCTTGCCAATTACATCCCGGTAGATATCCAGGTCATGCATCAAACGGTTACCAAATCAATCCAGACCGCAGGTGAAAAAGCCGATTTGCTCCTGGGCTTTGTTCGCCACACCAAACTCGACTTGCCATGAGTTTCTTTATCAATGCGAAGATCAATAAATAAGGGCTGGCAACTCGCCTGGGGTGTTGTCTTTCCCATTCTGCCCCTCGTATTGGTCTGGGTTTACGGATTTTCTGTACAGCCTCCCACTGTTCAGATGTGCATGCCGCTGGAACAAAACCTTCTAAGCGGAGATCTCCGAAAACAAATATTCCTCGATATAGTTGGTTGGCGAAGAACGTGCTATAGCTGCCTTTGGTATTGTATAAGTGTGTGGCACGATGGATGCTTTCCAAGCTGTGGCCTTCTGTGCGCATTTGCCAGGCCAGTTTCACGCGCTCCCAAATATCTGGATCTGGCTCCCAACGCGAAACGATCCGTGGCGTCCCATTCCGCTTCGTACCGATCCTGACGCTCTCGCGTCGGAAACCAACTGGGGGAGTTCCTGGCGCAAAGCCTTCGTAGGTGCCATCTTCTTTTTTCGTCATTACCAAAGATGCCAAACCACGTTTAGCATCCGTGCTAATATCCTTCAAATCGCGTTGAGCTTTCCATTCCAGGAATGCCTCAAAGACCGGCGTGATATCCCCAAAGTCTGGAATATCATCTGCGATGAAAAATAAAATGTAACCTCGCCGACGTAGGTCTGCCTTGAAGAATTGTGATTCGTTCAGGTTCCGCGCAAAGCGATTGATCTTCCATAGCAAGACACCCTGGTTTGGATTGGGCGAACGCAGTAGATTGATCATTCGCTCAAACCCTTCCCGCCCTACTGTGGTAGAGCCCGGCCGCGCCCGATCTGTAAATATTTCAGTTAGCACCAAGTTGTGCTGCCTGCAATATTCCCTGTAAACCTCTATCTGCTGATCTACAGAGCGCTCTTGTTCCTCACCACCCGAGTCGCGCGCATAGGCGACCACATTCATTCCCATTGAAAAGGGGCAGGATTGTTTTATAAACGATAAATCGCTCATTACGAATTGGGCTTCTCGCGTAGGTTAATCAGAAAGCGGAAATACTCAATCGCTTTTTCCGCTTCATCATCATTTAGCTGATTTGCGTAGTAATTCCAGGCTGTGCCACCTACAGAGAAGCTGTTTTTTTCTGAGGGAGGAAGAAGACCTGCAATTTCCAACATCAGTATATCTGACATTCCAAAAGCTTTAGCTAGTGCCCTGGCGGCCTCGAAACTGGGGCGTTTCTTGTCACTGACAATACGCTCAATGAAAGAAGTAGGAAGTCCCGCGTATGAAGCGGCCATCTCTACGGTCCAACCGCGTTTGTGCAGCTCATTATCGAGCCAAGTTATTAACCCTGCTGGCGCATCAAGTTCGGGTTCTGGTGGCAGCAATCCGGCCTGCTGAAAAACGTAGCTAACTGGCAGGTTTAAAGCTTTTGCGATCCCAGTACAGGCTTCTGTTCCAGGCCCACGTGTTCCAGCCAGAATACGAGAAATACCTGCTGTAGTGAGATTGGATGCACGTGCCAAATCCGCCTGCGTCCATCCCCGGCTATTAATTTGGTCAAGTAACCAATGAGCGAAGTTTATATTAGACATGATAGGTTAGCCGTTTTCCTTCCATCTTGGTAGTATTTGGATACGAGATCCAAAAATTTTGGCTGATTTGAAAGAGGGTTTTCACGAGCTCGCTCGTTGTCATACGGTAACATATAGTAGCGCACTAGTCAGTAGCTATGGGTAGTAAATTGAATGACGGTAGCTAGTAGCAATAGGTAACAAATATATTGACACATGGTAGCAAATAGCGTATACTAGGCATAGTCAGGAGATTGTTACCCCCTGTCGAGGAGAAATCTATGAACCAAAACATTGCCAAAGTCAGTGTTTCATTAAGCAACAAGGATCGCCAATTGGTTGCGCATCTTGCCGATGAAAAAGGCCTGAACTTTTCGTCAGCTTTACGCGTGATTATACGTGAATGGGCGCAAGAGAGGGAGCGTATTCTCAACGAAAAAGCACAGTATCTAGATTTGCAACATGCCAGGGTGCAGGTCAAATAAGGATAAGGCCTGGTTTTACTGAAACATCTATGCCGCGAGTCTCGAAGCCCTGGAAAATCATAGCAGTATGCGATCCCAATTTGGAACACCCTATTTACGGGGCGCAGGCTCGGGCGTATGAAATCGGCATGAATTTACTCCTGGAAATGCTGGGAGAGATCCTTGAGGAGGAATATTTGCTCCAATCTGCACACTTAACAATAAACCTGACGCAAGAAACTGTGATGGCTCCCGAAGGTTGAACAATGACATCCATCAGTAAACTATTAATCTCCGAATACCCCCTTTTGATTTTGCCTACTCTGGCGATCATTCTTGGCCTAAACGAAGCTATCATCTTGCAGCAGATTCATTACTGGTTGGAGAATGTAGCCAAGAATCAGGCGCAGTATCAAGAAAAAGATCGTCAAAATTACCAGGATGGCCATTGGTGGACTTATCAGAGCATCCCTGATTGGCAGAGAACGGCTTTCCCGTTTTGGTCGCAGTCCACGATAAAACGCACTATCCTGCACCTGGAAGCTTTGGGGGTGTTGATTACTCGTCAACTTGCCAGGGATAAACGTGATCGAACTAACTGGTACTCTATCAACTATGAATGCTTGAATCAACTACATAATGAGTACCTGTTGACCCAAGTGAGTGAACCATGCATCGGGTCAAATTGCATCGATGGAACAGGTCAAAGTGAACCGATCCCATCAGGTCAAAATGACCCGATGTTAAATGAGACTCTAATAAAAAATAATGATGAGAGGGAGGAACCCCCCACGTCATTCCCAGATGAAAAAGTGTTGGATGATCTGGTGCAGGCACTTGGAGAAGTTACTGGCATGGATTCACGTCTCAATCGTACCCAGTTAGCCAAGAATGCCAAGAGCCTTTTATTGGCTGGATATAATGCTTCACTTGTCAAAGCAAACTTTGGGCCGGGTGGTGCCTGGTACAGCCAGGATTGGCGCGGGAAAAAAGGCGAACTTCCCACCTTGAAAAATGTGGTGGAGCAAATTGCCATCTTGAGCCGCCAATTCGCCCATTCCCCGCCTGAAACGGATCTGGATCACAAACGCGACCAGGTACGCGGCGAAATCCAGGCGGCGCGTAAAAAACGCCTCCATCAGAATCATTCTCCTTCAAACGCAGGAGGCGCTCTATGAGACCGATTGGCCAATTATTCAACCAGGTGACTGTTAAACCCGGCGATTCCGCATCTCTACCCATTGCCACGGCCAGCCCCTGCGAGCCGATCTGTCCAATATGCGGCGGTACAGGTTTCGTGCGGTCGGATTATCCTGTGGGGCACCCTCAATTTGGCAAGTTGACCATGTGCCCGAATGCCAATTTATTACGGCTACCGAATTCCGAGCGTTATGGTTTAGCTTCGGATGAAGCTCACCGGCTGGATTGGTCGGATGTGCTGGATCGGGGGAACACCCTGCAAGCCGTTCAGGTTATTCAACTTGCCCTGCAACGCGAATACGGCTGGGTGTACCTGTGGGGGGATTTCGGGCAGGGTAAAACCCTGGCGTTGAAGATCGCGGTTGCCCAGGCCTTGCGCGCCCACCGCTTCGCGGCCTATGTTCGCATGAGCGAGATGGTCGAAAACCTTCGGGCGGCTTTCAATGCCCAGAATCCTTCCGCCGAAGCGGAATGCCGCCTGGAGTGGTGGACAAATCTGCCGGTATTGGCGATTGACGAGATCGACCGCTTGCGTCAAACGGCCTATGCCACCGAACAGCAGTTCCTGCTGCTGGACCGGCGCTACGAGCAGGCCTTACGCCAGCGCTCAGTCACCCTGATGGCAGCCAACACGGCTCCGGAGCAACTCCCCGGCTATTTGGCGGATCGCATCCTGGATGGGCGTTTTGCCATCGTACGGCTGGCGGGCGCCAGCGCCCGACTGGGCATGGATTGGGAATGAGGGCGCAGTGGGTAAATTCTGTGTCTTTCTAGGCATATTGGCAGCGGGAGCGATAACCGTTTTGGCTTTACTTACCGCTTTGGCGAGCGCCTCGGCCAGCCTGGCCAATGGCGCCGCCAACCTGGCGTCGAGCACAGCCTTATTGACTGGCCAGTGTGTCACCATTATTCTGGTCATTGTCTCACTAGCAGCCGGGATTGTGTTAGGCCTGGGCATCGGTGTGTTGCGCAGCAAATCGCTGCCTGCGCCGAGCGCCCAACCCCGCTGGCTGCCTGGCCCCAACGCCCGCTGGCAGAAAATAAATGTACCCATACGGGCACAATTTCCCCCTTCGCAATCTCAACCATCCCCTGAACGGCCGGTATTGCTGCCGGCAGAGGTTGAGGAAGAGGACGATCTTCCTCTGTGGGGTTTCGAAGGATAGCCATATGGAACCTCGGCTTGTGTCTGCCTTCCTAATCCTGCTCCTGGCGCTATCTCTCCAGGCCTGCTCCGGCGCGCCGGCAGCAGATCCCCACAGGATAGAGATCGCCACGCCGATCCCGCCTTACGTAGCCACTGACCAGGCTTCTGCTCTGCAGGCGCGGGCCACCCGCCAGGCCAGTGAAGGCCGCATGTCCGAATTGGCTGCCGAATCCACTGCCGTTGTGCTGCAGATGACCCAGGCCGCGGCGACCGAGGCATACTTCCTGCGCCAGACCGAGCAGGTGCAGCACGCCTCCGCTACCGCTCACCAGGAAGCCATCCAGGCCAGCAGCACGGCTGTAGCAGCAAGGCATACCCAGGCAGCCCTCGACTTCGCCGGCACGACTACCCAATCGGCCTTGAACGCGGCCGGCACCGTCACCCAGTCGGCATACAACAACCAGAATACTTCCACGGCCATTGCACTGGGCATTCTGCAAGCCTCCGCCACCGCCCAGGTGGAACGGTTGGCCGAGCAGCGGGAAAGCGAACGCCAGACCCTGCTCTTTCGCACCTGGGCCGGGCGCATTGCGCTGGTCATTCTGTTTGCGGTTGGCCTGTTCATCGCCTGGCAGTCGGTCAGTTGGGTGCTGCTGCGAGCCTTCGGCATCCACCGCCTGGCCAACCGCCCGGTGGTGATCACCCCGAACGGCAAGGGTGGCTTCAACATCTTCGATATCTCCCGCTCGCTGCAGCCTGGCGCTTCGGTTTACAAGGATGGCAGGGTGCTCACCGCCGGCGGCGCCGAGGATCCCCAACTGCAAAGTCAGGTAACCGCTCGCGCCCAGGCGGCTGAGCTCATGCTGGCGGCCAACTCCGGCCAGGCCGTTCATCCCGCGCAGCGCCGCACCGTTCTGCGCCGGGCGCTGCAAGCTGGAACTCCACCGGTTCAACCTGCCCTGTCGGAAGGAGACACGGTGGATACCGAGGTGATCGTCATCTCGCCCGATGATCCCCGCGTACGTCCCCTATTGGATGAAGTTGAACCCAAGCTGCTCAATGGAGGGAGCGATGTATGAACGGATCTCGCTATCTTGCCCAGGCCAGGCACTGCGCCCGGTTGATTGCACATACCCTGGCGCAGCGCGGCCTGCATGCCAAAGTATCCTTCTGCCTGACCGAGCGCCATGGCCTGGTCTGGCTGGTGGTGGTGCTCAATCTGACCCAGCTCGAAGGACGGCTGGAAGGGTACATCTCCAACGAAACGCTGCATCACGTGAGCACGGCCCTGCACGGCAAACCGGTTTTTCTCTCTAACTCGACAGGACTGCGCTATATGGTTTTGCTCAACACCGCCCCCACACTACCGAATACGATCGACTACCCGGAAACCTTCGATCGGAACTCGCTGCCTCTGGGTGTTGGACTGACCGGCTCTCTGGCCATGCTGCCGCCGAAAAACACCATGATATGTAGCGAGCCAGGCGCGGGCAAGAGCAACCTGCTGCAAGTCATCGATTACGCCGCGCTCCTGAATGGCTGCATCAGATTACATGTTGATCCTGAGGCGACCAACTTCAACCCGGACATCATCAATCGGAAGAATCGCTATTCGGTCGCTCAATCGCCCGCGGAACTGCGTGCCCACCTGGCAACGCTACGCGCCGAACTGGCCCGCCGCCAGGCGCTGTTCCGTGAAGCGGCCCGGAATGGCATCACGCCCACCAACCTGGACGAGTATAACAAGGCCGCCAAGGAACTGCTGCCGCGCATCATCCTGCTGGTGGACGAGGCCAATTCGTATTTCGATGAAAAAGACATCGTGGAGGGAATCACCGACCTGTCCCGGCGCGGGCGCAAGTGGGGCCTGGTCATCATCCTGGCCGGGCACAACTGGCGGGCAAAAGATATCCCCCGGGCGCTTTCGGCCATGTTCCCGGTGCGTATTTCCTTCCGCGTCTCGGACGATACCACGGCCACAGTGGTATTGGGCTCCCGTTACTGGGGCAAGCAGGCCATGAAGCTGCGCCAGCCCGGGCGAGGCATCTTGCTGCTGGATGGCCGCTATCAGGTCTTCCAGGCCTACCGTCTCTCTCCCGAGCAGGTTCTATCCGCTCAGCCGGTGGAAGTGAACCCATTGAGCAATGTGGAGCTGGCGCTGGTGACTTGTGCCCTGGAGCAGCTAGAAGGGCGCTTCATCGTCAACCGCCTGGCGCAGGCCCTGGCAGAGCAGGGGATCAGCCATCACCAGGTACAGAAGATTGCCGAGCAGTTCGAGCAGCGCGGCTGGCTGACCAGGCCCCAACACGCCACCGATGCCCGCCGCATTACCCCCGAATTGGCTCGCCTGGCCGCGGTACGCCATACAGGCGTACAGGCCGTACAGGTGCATACAGGGGCGGCCTTCCCCGTACAGGAGCCCAGATGAGCACAATGATTGCGTGCGCATATTACCCGCCCCCTGCCACCCTCTATTTATGCACACTAATTATGCGTGCGTTCATCCTCATCATCAGGAGCATGCTTATGGTTGTCTTTTCTATCCTAAACCAAAAAGGCGGCGTCGGCAAAACCACCACCGCCGTCACGCTGGGCAGCGGCCTGGCTCGCAAGGGCTACCGGGTCTTGCTGGTCGACCTGGATCTGCAGGGTCACATCTCCCGCATGCTGGCCCAGCCCAAACAGCCTGGGGTGCGCCGCTGGTACTACGATGAAGAACCGCTGGAGAAAGTCATCGTCAAGGCGCGCGAAAACCTGTGGATCCTGCCCGGCGACAAGAGCACCGACAAGGCCATGGCACGCGTGCGCGACGAGAGCTACGGTGAAGAGCAGTTTGCCGAGCAGCTCAAAGAACACGCCGCCGAACAGGAGTTCGAAGTCGTGCTCATCGACCTGGCCCCCAGCCTGAACAACCTGCAGGTAGCGGCCCTGATCGCCGCCGATTACGCCATCATCCCCACCCGCCTGCGCTTTACCGACATGGACGGCGTCCAGGAAGCCCTGAAGACCCTGCAGCAGATCGGGCGCCACGGCCACCAACTGAAGGGCTACTTCATCCTGCCCACCCAGTTCGATCGCAATGCCAATGAGACCATCGGACGGCTCAAAGAGCTGGTTGCCAGCCAGGGCCCGCACGTGTGGCCGCCGATCGTGCAGGACATCCGGGTGGGCGAAGCGCCCGGACGCGGACTGACGATCTGGGAATATGCGCCCGCCTGCCATGCCGTGGTGGGCTACCTCAACGGCGGCGGCAGCCGGGTGGGCGGTTACGCCGACACCCTGCAGCGGGTACTCACTCTACTGGAAGGAGATTAACCAATATGTCCAACATCACCAAACACCCCGCCGCCCTGCCGGCGCTCTCGGAGGTGCCGGCCGACGAGATCGTCGCCGATATCTTGAGCGATAGCGAACGCCGCCAGGACGAGATGAAGCTCAGCCC
>CAZVRZ010000058.1:0-32942 GCA_964629965.1 uncultured Anaerolineaceae bacterium | reverse complement strand
GAGGTGCGGAAGTCGCCCTTCGCCTATCTGGATAAGATGCTCTCCAAGGTGCAGATCACCCGCCCCGGCGACACCTTCTACCTGCTCGGCGACCTGGTCGACCTGCTCGAGATCAAGCGCGTCAACGAGCAGTTGATCGCCCAAGGTAAACGCCCGGCCCGCTTTATCGAGGTACTGCTCGGCATCACCAAAGCTTCTCTGAGCACCTACTCCTTCCTGTCGGCTTCTTCCTTCCAGCACACCATCAAGGTGCTGGCCGGCGCAGCCATCGCCTCGGATGTAGATCCGCTGTATGGCCTGAAGGAAAACGTGATCATTGGCAAGCTCATCCCGGCCGGCACCGGTTTTGTCCAGGGTTGTTTTGCCGATCCACAGGATAAGGTGGATCAACTGATCAAGACCGAAGTGAGTGAGAACAACGAAGACTATCCCGCCGACACTTCTCTGGCGGCCGACTAAAAGTAACATTAAGAAGAACGGGCTGGCTTGAAATTTCAAGCCAGCCCGTTCCTGTTTAAGTTATCAACGAGAAATGTTTATGTACCCTCTTCCCACGAGTTCAGGTAAGAAACCTGCTCAGGGGTAAGCACATCGATTGTCACCCCCATGGCCTCCAACTTGAGGCGGGCGATCTCGCGGTCAATATCCGCAGGCACGCTGTATACCCGCTTTTCCAGCTCGTCCGCATGACGGATCAGGTATTCAACACCCAAGGCCTGGTTAGCGAAAGACATATCCATCACGCTGGCAGGATGCCCCTCGGCTGAGGCCAGGTTGATCAGGCGGCCTTCGCCCAGCAGGTTGATATGCCGTCCATCGGGCAGCACATACTGATCGACAAAGGGCCTCACCAGGCGCTTTTCGGTGGACATCTGCTCCAACGCCGGAATATTGATCTCAACATTGAAATGGCCGGAATTTGCCACGATCGCGCCGTCTTTCATTGCTTCGAAATGCACCCGGTCGATCACGTTGAGATCACCGGTCACTGTGCAGAAGATATCGCCGATCTTGGCGGCTTCGGCCATGGTCATCACCCGAAAACCATCCATCACCGCTTCCAGGGCCGGCAGAGCATCGATCTCGGTCACGATCACATTAGCGCCCATACCGCGCGCCCGCATCGCCAGGCCACGTCCGCACCAGCCATAACCTGCTACCACAAAGTTTCTGCCTGCCAGCAGCACGTTAGTTGCGCGCACGATGCCATCGATGGTAGATTGGCCTGTGCCATAGCGATTGTCGAAGAGGTGCTTTGTTTGGGCATCATTGACCGCGATCACAGGGAAAGTCAATGCCTTATCGGCAGCCATTGCCCGCAGGCGGATCACGCCAGTGGTGGTTTCCTCGGTGCCACCGATCACGCCGGGCAGCAGTTCGCGGCGTGTCTTGTGCAGCGTGCCCACCAGGTCCGCGCCGTCATCCATGGTCACGTGCGGTTTGAAATCCAACGCCGCATTGATGTGTTTGTAATAAGTCAGGTTGTCTTCGCCTTTGATAGCATAGGTAGGAATTTCAAAGTGCGATACCAGCGCCGCCGCCACATCGTCCTGCGTAGAGAGCGGGTTGGAAGCCGTCAACACGATCTCGGCGCCGCCGGCCTGCAAAGTACGCATCAGGTTAGCCGTCTCCGTGGTCACGTGCAAACAAGCCCCCATGCGGATGCCTTGCAACGGCCGCTCCTTAGCAAAGCGCTCTCGGATCAGGCGCAGCACAGGCATTTCGCGCTCAGCCCATTCAATGCGCCGCCGCCCGCCCTCAGCCAGTTTGATATCTTTTACATCATGATTATCCATCACAAATCTCCCAAGTCATAGAAAATATCCATCCCATATTCTGGGATAGTGTTTGAAAACATTGGTAAAACCGAAGCGATTATAAGCCAACAAGCCCCAATTGAACAGAATACTTTTTAGTTCAGGTATTGATGACATCCAATTTACCGCCATCATCGAAGTGCCGTCGGAAGCGAGCCACGAATTCAGCCCGCTTGTAGCTGTGCCCCTGCGGCCCGTTGTGTTCAAGGCAGTACGTGGCGGCTAAAGCCCCAATCTGGCCGCATAGTTCCAGCGGCCAGCCGCGCTCGAAGCCGCTCAGGAATCCGCCCCGGAAGGCATCGCCCACGCCGGTTGGGTCAGCAATACACTCGGCCGGCACAATGGGGATATGAACACATGCGCTGGGCGTGTAAATATTTGCGCCATCTTCCCCACAGGTCACCACCACGAATTGAGCCGTGGTCAACACATCTTCCAGCTTCATGCCGGTGATTTTCTGCACCAGGCCAAACTCATAATCGTTGACGAAAAGCGCTCGCGCCCCGGCAATACCGCGCTGCAGCGTGGCTGCATCCATGCGCACGATCTGCTGGCTGGGATCGTAAAAATAAGGGATGTTCAACTCGCTGCACTCTTGCACGTACTTGTCCATCGCGCCCGGGTCATTGGGCGATATCAGCGCCAGGTCGGGGCGCGGCTGCAAATCATGGAATGAAAGCTGGCTGGCATGCGCCATCGCACCGGGATAAAAACTGGCGATCTGGGCATTCGAGCGGTCCGTATTGGCAAAGAACGAAGCCGTGAACACGCCGGGAACCACTTTGGCCAGGGAAGTATCGATGCCGCGCTCTTCCAGCCAGGCACGATACTCCGCGAAATCTTCTCCCACAGTCGCCATCAAATGCGGCCACCCGCCCAGCAGCGCCAGTGTGTAGGCGATATTAGGGGCAACCCCGCCGCGCAGCACTGACATCGACTCAACCAGAAACGACAGGCTGAGATGGTCCAATTGATCCACCAGGATATGTTCTTTAAAATACCCGGGGAAACGCATTAGATAATCAAAAGCCACTGAGCCAGTCAAGACAATATTCATACCCAACACCTCGCGTGAAGATATCCAGCACATGAAAAGACGCCCTTGCCTGAGGGCGCCATATTTTACCAGCGAGCTGAGTTTAACATGCAAGCGAAGCTTTGTCAAAGGGAGTTCACTTGACTCATCCATTATCATCGTTTATAGTGCCTGTCATGACAAAGCCATTCCATACTTCAACACCTCGCCCAGCCAGAACTTCTCCGCTGCTTTTGGGGGCAGCATTTTTGATCTTGCTGAGCCTGGCAGCCCTGGCATGCAGCCGCAGCCTGCCCGGCCTTTCACCGACCGCTACCCCCGGTGTGGCGCTGGATCCATTCGTTCCGATCACTGCCACCGTTCCGCCGGCCACACCCACCATCACACCCACGCCCACTCCCGCCCCAACTCCCACCCCTTTACCGGGTGTGCGGATTGATGATGGTGATCACGCCGTCTTTAACGGCGATTGGGAAGCCGCTTTGCGCGCCTACCAGGAAGCCCTGGATACCAGCAGCGACCCAGAGATCCAGGCTGCTGCCCTGGTCGGGCTGGGCCGGGCTTACTCCAAAAGCGGCGACCCGGTCGGCGCGTTGGAAGCGCTGCGCCGCCTGATTGAAACCTACCCCGAATCTCCGCATTGCGCCGAAGCCTTCTTCTACCTGGCGCAAACTTACGAAGGCCTGGAGCGGTATGCAGATGCAGCCGATGCTTACTTGAACTACATCCTGTTGCGTCCCGGGGTGATCGATGCCTACATCTATGAGCGGCGCGGCGACGCCCTCTTTGCCTCCAACCAGTTTGGTTTGGCGCTAGCCGATTACCAGGCTGTTCTACAATCCCCGCGCCTTGAAGCAAACCTGGCAATGGAGATCAAAATGGCACGCGCCTATGCCATGACCGGCGACAGCGCTACGGCGCTGGTCATGTACGATGATATCTATCAACGCAGCCCCAATGAATATATCAAGGCGCAGGTGGATTATCTCAAAGGCTATACCTTGGCCAGCCTGGGCGAAACCGAAAACGCGAACCAGGCCTACCTGGACGCAGTCAACAACTTTCCCGCTGCTTACGACTCATATCTTGCGCTCGTTGAGCTGGTCAATGCCGGTTACCCGGTAGATGAATTACAGCGCGGGCTGGTAGACTATTATGCCAGGCAATACGGCGTGGCACTCGAAGCTTTCAACCGCTATCTAGAGAATGCACCGCAAGATCCCGCTACAGCGTATTACTTCAAAGGCATGACCTTGCTTTACCTCGATGACCCTGCCTGGGCGATCGACATGTGGGATACCGTGATCACCGGTTACCCTAGCAGCAGTGTGTGGGATCGCGCCTGGGAACAGAAAGCTTATATTCAATGGGCCTATCTCGGCCAGTATAAGGAAGCCATCGAAACCTTGACCAGCTTCACGGCCCGCGTGCCCCAACACTCCCGGGCGGCCGAATTTATGTTCGATGCTGCCTCGGCAGCCGAGCGTTCCGCCGACCTGGCTACAGCCCAGGCATTGTGGGAGCAAACCGCTGCCAACTACCCGCAGTCGAGCTATGCCTACCGGGCACTCTTCCTGGCTGGCGTCACCGCCTACCGGCGCGGCGATCCCAAGAGCGCCCAGGGTATCTTCTTGCGCACCCAGGCGATTACGGAAAACGCTGAAGAACGCAGCGGCGCACTGCTGTGGATTGGCAAGACACACCAGGCCTTAGGCGACAGCGCCGCAGCGTTGAATGCCTGGCAGCAAGCCGCGGCACAGGATCCAACCGGCTATTACAGCGAACGCGCCCGCGATCTTACCCTGGGACGTTCCCCCTTCGAATCGCCGGCCGCCTTCGACCTGGGTTACGACCGCGCCGTCGAGCAACAGGAGGCTGAAGCCTGGTTGCGAACAACGTTTTTCATTCCCGCCGAGACAGATTTCTCCGGCCCCGGCGAGTTGGCAAATAGTCCCGCCTTCCAACGCGGCCAGGAACTCTGGCGATTGGGATTATACGCCGAGGCTACCAACGAGTTTGAGGCGCTGCGCCTGTCAGTCATTGGCGATCCGGCTAACTGCTACCGCCTGGCCAAATACCTGGCCGAGCTAGGCGTATACCGCCCGGCCATCCTGGCTGCGCGCCAGGTGCTTGACCTGGCCAACATGAACGATGCTGCCACGCTGGCTGCACCAATGTGGTTCAACCGCATCCGCTTTGGCGCCTATTATCAGGATATTATCATACCGACCGCTCAAAAATACGAGTTTCACCCTCTGTTCGTGTGGAGTTTGATGCGCCAGGAGAGCTTCTTCGATCGGGAGATACGTTCATCGGCAGATGCCCGCGGCCTGATGCAGATCATCCCGCCTACCGGACTGGAAGTGGCCAATCGTATGGGATGGCCGCCTAACTACACGCAGGACGATCTCTATCGCCCACTGGTCTCCATCAAGATGGGACTGCGCTACCTGTACGATCAGCGTAATTACCTGGGCGGCGACCTGTACACCGCACTGGCGGCCTACAACGGCGGGCCGGGCAACGCATCCATCTGGAAGGAACTCGGCGGTGGCGACCCCGATCTTTTCCTGGAGACCATCCGCCTGGATGAACCCCGGCGTTATATCAAAGGTATTTATGAGATTTACAGCATTTATCGCCGCCTGTACGAACGCACACCTTAAATAACAATGCAATCATCAAGACAAAACCCCAACGATCCGGGCCAGGCAACATGCTCCAGCTAAGAGATTTCTTCCAATTGTCACAAGTGGATGGTTTTATCCAGGCCATGCTAGACGATGATCCTGCTCTGCTGCTGATTAGCGGCCTGGAGACTCGCCCTATCACCGCCGCTCCTGCCAGCGGTGATTTTCTACCAAGCGGCAGTACATCCATCTTCAATGCCCTCATCGATGAACTGATGACGCGTTTTCCTGAACTGCGTACCAGCATTGTGACCGGTAACAACGCCAGTCCGCGCGTGCCCCGCCATGCTTACCGCCGCGCCAAGCTTTCGTTAGTCGAACCGCCCCACAGTTACACTTCCCGCATTCAAGAAGCCTTTGCTCGCCGAGTTGGACTGCTGGTCATCGACCACCTGGATTGCGAGACCGCCCCGCTGGCCCTGGAAGGCGTACACCGAGGGATGCGCGTCGTTTCACAGTTGGACAGCGTTTTTTGGGGAGCGGGCGTGCTGCGCCAGGTATTGGATTTGGGTATCTTGCTAGATAAACCAAACCTCTCAATCTGGGTATTGACCGTGCAGCGGATGCCATCTCTCTGCCGCCACTGCAAGAAACCCCTGCCTGCCAGCCCTGCCCAGCGCCTCGCCATCCAATCTTTCATCAGCCAGCCTGGAATACAGCGCTATTATGCTGCACTGCCAGATCCTGAGCGCATGGCGCAAGATAACGAGTTGTCCTTTTACCAGGCCTCCGGCTGCCCGGAATGTCACGGCAGCGGACAAGGGGGGGATGTGGCCGTTTGCGACATTTACCATTACCGCCATCCCGAGATATTAGAACAGACCGTCAGCCTGCTGCCCATCCAGGCGTATACTTTTGAACTGGCGCGCCAGGGCTTGCTGTCACTATCCAGCAGCCTCAACTTCGAGCAGGACCAATTCCACCGCACGTTTAACCTGCTGGTCAATCGCGAGCAGGCGTTTGCTAGAACACGTTCCAGGCTCGAAGGCAAGCTGGCAGAGCTAGAAGCCGCGCACCGGGTTTTGGAGCAGCGCACTCGGGCTCTCTTTTCACTACAAGATATCAGCAAAGCCCTGATCGGCTCCACCAGCCTGGCTGAACTTTCGAACCGGTTGTGCAAACACGCCAGCGAATTGTGCGGCGCTGAACGCTCGATATTGTATTATTTTGTCTCGCCAGAGCAAGTTGAAATTCTGGCAGTGGGTGGTTGGCCTTCCCGGTTACTGCACGGACGCCTGCCCGCCGCCCAATTGCCCGCTGCGCCCACGCTGAGCGAACCCATCAGCTATTCTCAATGGCCCCCGGGCGTCTCACCCGAACAAGCCGACATAGCCAACCTGTCTCTCCAGGCTGGCCTGTTAGCACCGCTGGTTGCCCAGCAGCAGCCTGTAGGCATGATGATCGTTCACAGCCTGCAAAAGGCCAGTTTTTTACCGGGCGAAGTAGCTCTGCTGCAAACCTTTGCCAGCCAGGCAGCCCTGGCATTGCAGCGCGCTGGCCTGGTTGAAGAGCTGCGCATGAAAATCGACCAGCTCGAAGCCACCCAGGCTGAACTGGCAAAGAAAGAACGCATCGAACGCGAGTTCGAGCTGGCCCGCCAGGTGCAGCAAAGCGTACTGCCGCGCACCTTTCCGCAGATTCCTGGTTACCGCTTTGCTGCCCGCAACGAACCAGCCCGGCAGGTAGGTGGTGATTTTTACGATATCATTTGGTTGGATGCCGATCACTTTGGCGTGGCCATCGCTGATGTTTCCGATAAGGGCATGCCGGCTGCTCTATATATGGCGCTGACGCGCAGCCTGTTGCTGGCAGAGGCCAGGCGCAGCTACTCGCCATGCCTGGTGCTCCAAAACGTCAATCGCTTGCTGCTGGAATTGACCAACGCCAGCATGTTCGTAACCATGTTCTACGGCGTTGTCTCCCGCCAACAGCGACAGCTCACTTATGCACGCGCCGGCCACGATCGCCCGGTATTGTTGCGCCGCGGGCGTTCTATGTCCGAGTGCAGCTTGCAAGAATTGGACGGGCCGGGCACAGTGCTAGGAATATTCAACAGTGAAGAACTGAACCTGGTCGAAAAAGAAATCTTGCTTCTACCAGGCGATCGTCTCATTTTGTATACCGATGGCCTGATTGATGTAGAATCACCGCAAGGCCAGCTTTTTGGGCGCGAGAAGCTGATGGATCTATTCGCCTCACACCAGCAAGCCGGATTGGAAGTTTTATGCCCGGCTGTCTTCGCTGAGCTTACCCACTACCAGGGCAGCGCCCAGCAATATGATGATATGACCTTGATCGCAATAGATGTAGAGAATTGAACCAGCTAGGAATCAGCGATGGAACAGCATATGTTCCAAGAAACCCGTCTGGTCAGCGATTAGCCCTTGAGGAGGTATGACATGTCCAATGGCCCGCAACCCCTGGATGGCACTGTTCGCCGCGCCCACATGTACGAAATTGCCGCCCAAATTCGCGCTCATTACCAGGAACACCTGCTGGCGTTGGGTGTCTATGGCTCGCTAGCACGTGGCAGCGACGGTCCCTTTTCAGATATTGAAATGCACTGCGTGCTGCAAGGAGAAGGTACACGCCTGCCTGCCTATTCGAGGAGTCATTAGCTCTGCCGGGGCGCCCTCGCGGCTATGACGCGCTTTGCCGCCTGGTTATGTCCGGCAGGCTGAGCCAGGCGGAGCGCCTGGTAAACGCCGCCAACAACTTTTGGAAAGGAACAGAAATCTGGGCTATCCGGCGCGGACTGGAGATCTATACTACATTGGCACACTTTTAGCGCGAATCCATGCTAAAATTTTATTATGGATACACACAGATACCGTCCCACGCGCCTGGTCTTACTGGATATCGACGCTCTACGTAGCGATGTTTTCATCCAGGCGCTGCATGAAAACCGGCTGCCCAATATTGCCCGCATCCTGGGCAGTAACCGCCTGGAAAATATTGCCGGGCTGTACTTTGATGCAATCTCGAACGCCCCTTCTGTCACATACTGCTGCCAGGCATCCAGCTTCACCGGCGCTCACCCACGCCAACATTGGATACCGGGCAACATGTTCTTCGATCGTTTTGGCCGCATCAATGAAGGCCGCCCGCGCCAATATCAATTTGATTTCCTCGACGCTCCCCAGGTCTTTTTGCAAGGATTGGCAGGGCGGGCAATCAATCCCGAAGTAGATACGATCTATGAAACCGCCAGCTTACACGGCTTGGTCTCCACGGTAGCATACAATATGTATGCTCATGGGGCGCAGTATTGGTTAAAACCCGGCGCCGATGAATGGAAGCTTTTTGCCTCGGTGACCAGTCCCGATTTTGGCGAAAAATACGATGATCGCATGCTCGCAGATGTGATCCAACACCTGCAGTCTGGCAAACGGCCTGATATCTTGACACTGTATTTCTTTGGCCTGGACCATGAATCGCACTTGCACGGCCCACAGGTGCAGGTGGAGTATATGGAGAAAGTGATCGACCGCCAGGTGGGAGTCTTTTTAGATGCTTACCAGGACCTGGGGTTGGCGCCCGGCACTTTGTATTGTCTTTTCTCCGATCATGGACAAATTGCAGTGCTCAATGATGATTTGCATGCTCTCAAGGTAGGATTGCTCTTCGATCGCGAGTATGGATACGTTTTCCAGGGCCTGGGCCTGGATGTGAATGACCACTGGCTAGAAGACGACCACTGCGATGCTCTGCTCAACCAATGTGGCGGCATGGCGCAAGTTTACCTGAAACGAAGAGATGGACAATGGTCTGATCCGCCTCGCTTCCAGGAAGATGTGCTGCGGCTTGCCCAGGCCTTCTGGGATAGCAACCAACATGGCAAATATAGCAAAGAGCTGCAAGACGCTCTGGAAATGATCGCAGTGCGTAACGTAGAACACGATGGCTGGTATGCAGATTACCAGGCATATACACCGCAAGGATTGCTCTCCATTGCTGATTTCGAGGCTGTTCATCCTGAGCTAGAAATGGTCGACGCCGCCAACCGCCTGCATTACATGTCCAGCCCGGTCACCGGCGATATCTTGCTGTTCTCAAATACCCGCCAGGGATACAGCTTTACTTTACTGCCCTACAAAGGCATGCATGGCGGTTTGCACCCCGAAGACTCTACAGCAATCTTGTCGTACACCCTGCCCCAGGGCGAGCCCGAACAGATCGTGGCCATACAACAAACCATCTTCCAGGCTATTCAGCAGCGCTGCCTGCAGGAAAACAATCGCCGGGTGAGCAACGTGGATGTGGCTTTCGGTTTGCGACAAATAATGGGCTGGTAATCAGGGTGCAGTGTTCGTTGCCGCTGGCGTAGCAGTGCCGCTCGACTTCTTCGTAATCAGGTACCACTTGGTAATGATATTGAAACGGTCGCTTGTGTCAAACAACGGGCCCATGCTAACGCCCAACACCTGCTGATCGACTGCATACCGGTAAACCGGATAAAACAACGGCAGCGCCGGCAGATCCTCGGCAAAGCGCACTTGAAAATTACGATACAGGCGGGCGCGTTCTGCCTGGTCCACCATAATGCGCGCTTGCTCCAAGTATTCGCTGGCCTGGCGATCATCCCACATAGAATAGTTTTGACCACCAACGGTCTGCGCTTGGTGCCAGAAGGGGTATGGATCCGGGTCAGGCGAGCGAGACAGGTTCAGATCCACCAGGGCCACCTGGTAGGAACGTTGTTCAAGGCTGCCCAACAAGTCTTCATATGTGACCGGTTTGAGGGTCACACTCACGCCAATGCCTCCCCAATCACGCTGTATTGCTTCTGCCAGGAGGCGGTGCTTCTCATCATCCGGGTAGAGCAGCTCAAAAGATAATTTAACCCCGTCCTGGTTTGCCCGGGCACTGCTGCCATCTGCCGGCATGGTAAAGCCTGCTTGTTTGAGCACTTCAATGGCTGCTTCAGGTTCGTAGGAAATGTGTTCAACCCTTTCATAGTAAGCCCAGGTGCCGGGGAAGATCGGCCCATCCGCTACGATCGCCTGCCCCCCCAACAAGCGATCTACCATCCACTGGCGATTCAAACCAGACATCAAAGCATGTCGAATTTCTGCCTGTTGAAGAAACGGAAGCTGGGTCTGGCCAAGATTAAGCAAGAGCAGCGACATCTCTGGCAGGCGCCCAGTGTGAAGATTCAGCTTAGGTTCTGCAAGCACCTCCGGCAAAATATCCATGCCGACATCGCCAATGCCCAGAGTTTCACCAGAGCGGTAAGCAGCCAGCGCAGCAGTCGCATCCGGATAATAGCGAAAAGCAATCTGCTCAATAAAAGGGGCCGCCCCATAATAATCGCTGAAGGCCGACAACGCCACGCCCACGATCTGACCGTTTTCAATGATCAATTGGTTGAAGCGGTATGGACCGCTGCCCACCGGCTGCATATTCAGCGGCGAATCGATGATCTCATCCAAGATCAGGTCGCCATATAAGTGCTCGGGCACAATGCCAAACGTCAGGTAATCTAGGAACGGAGAATAAGGCTCGGGCAGGCGGAACTGTAACATTTTATCGTCCAGTCGCCGCACTTCCACCTGGCGCCACAACTCGCGCAGATCGTCCGGCAAAAGCGAACCATCTTCACGCATGCGCTCAATCGTGAAGATCACATCATCGCTTTTCACGGGGTTACCATCATGCCATACAGCATCAGCACGCAGCGAAAAGTTATATACGGTGCCATCCTGCGAGATGCCCCACGAATCGGCCAGATCCTTCTGGGGTTGGCCGCGATCATCAAAATGCAACAGCCCGCTAAAGATCAAACGGTCTACATCTCGGTCCGGCTTATTGTAATAATCAAGCAATGGGTTCAAACGGACAAAAGAGCCAACCAACCCTTCAACATATACGCCTCCAGTAGCAGGTTCGACCACCGGAAGCACTGGAACCAGCACAGGCTGCTCGCGCATCAACAACGCAGCGATGATCACCAACGCCAACAACGCGATCAGAAGGGGCCAACGCAGTCTTTTCATCTTGATAACAAAAAAAGGCGCTCAGGACCAGGCCACGAGCCGCCCAAAAGCACCTTATTCACGGCGACCCGGCAAACCCTGAGACACCCTATGGATTCAAACCTATCCTCTGATCATGACCGTGGCAATGGCCAGGACAAAGAATAAAACAGATAATCCAATCGTAATCCAAAACAAGGTTTTTTCAATTCCACGGCGAGCAGTAAAGATACCGCCGGTATCCGCTCCGGTCAAACCACCCAGGCCGGCGCCTTTGCTTTGCAAGATCACACTCGCAATTAGGGCAATTGACGTTATAATCAATGCACCATCAAAAAACTTTTCCACAACTGGCCTCCAAATTACATTTCAGTTTGCCCACAATCACCGACTTCGATCTAATTTGATCAAATGCCGAATCCCAGGCAGGCGGATTATACCTTTCGTTGGAAGAATCGTCAAATGGTCATGCATGAAATTGTCATCAACCTCCATATGCACACATTGTACTCTGATGGGCATGTTACTCATTCCCAAATCGCGCAGGCGGCCCTGCGAGCAGGTTTGGATGCCGTCATCATAACCGATCATAATGTTTGGGTCAGCGGGTTAGATGATTATTACATTGAGGGCAATCGCCGCGTGCTGCTCATGATCGGTGAAGAGATCCATGATCAGGCACGCGCTCCACAAAAGAATCACCTGCTGGTTTTCGGAGCAGGCCGCGAATTGGCCACATACGCCTATCATCCCCAAACACTGCTCGACAGCGTAGCTCGAGCCGGCGGAGTGGCTTTCATCGCCCACCCAGTCGATCCAGAGTCGCCCAGTATCAATGAAACGGATATTTCCTGGGTCGATTGGGAAGTGCAGGGCTATACCGGTATCGAGCTTTGGAACGGCTTATCGGAGTTTAAAGGGCGCATCAAATCCAGACTTCATGCCATCTTTTATGCCTACAACCCGCACCTGGTGGCCCAGGCGCCTTATCCTGAAACACTGCAGCGCTGGGATCAGTTGCTGGTTCAGGGCCGTCGCGTGGCGGCCATCGGCGGTTCGGATGCGCATGCCATCCCAGCCAAAATGGGCCCGCTGCGCCGCACGATCTTCCCCCACGAATTCCATTTCAAGGCCATCAACACCCACCTGCTGATTCCCGAACCACTGCAGGGCGACGTCCATCAAGATTCACAAGCGATCCTGGACGCCATGCGCCAGGGACACGCCTTTGTGGGATACGATTTGCCGGCTTCGACGCGTGGCTTTCGTTTTACAGCTCATGGCAAAGAGCATACGGCCTGGATGGGAGATGAGATCTCAGCCGAAAACGGGCTCACCTTCCAGGTACGCCTACCACAGCGCACAGAGTGTGCCTTGATCAAAGATGGGAAAACTATAAAAATCTGGAAGAATAAGGATAGCTGCACCCATATCACTACCGAGCCGGGAGTTTATCGCCTGGAAGCCTACATCCAATACTATGGACATCGTCGAGGTTGGATATACAGCAATCCCATCTATGTGCGCCCCTAGGAATAAAAAGCACTGTACTGTTCATTGAGAGGCGCTCACAAGTCGTTAGCTTTGCTGGCAGCGTTTACATGAGCCTGCGAATTACAGAACCCTTGTTCTAACTAGAGATATGTGCTATCCTTGTCACCCTGACGAATCATCTTAGTACGATCGTTCTTTCGCACAGGAGCTTGCCATGCCTTCTTTTAAGCTATCTGCCCCTTTTCAGCCAACCGGCGACCAGCCCGAAGCGATCCGCCAACTGGTAGAAGGTATTCGCCAGGGTTGCCGCGACCAGGTTTTGCTCGGCGCCACCGGTACCGGAAAAACCTTCACCATCGCATCCATAATTGAACAGTTACAAATGCCCGCCCTGGTAATGGCACACAACAAAACCCTGGCGGCTCAGCTTTATGCCGAATTCAAAGACTTTTTCCCCGACAACGCGGTCGAATACTTTGTCTCGTATTACGATTACTACCAGCCAGAGGCTTACGTACCTCGCCACGATCTTTACATAGAGAAGGAAACAGATGTAAATGAAGAAATCGAGCGCTTGCGACTGTCGGCCACCACTGCGCTGATGTCCCGCCGCGATGTGATCATTGTGGCTTCGGTTTCTTGCATCTATGGTTTGGGCAACCCAGAAGCCTACGGACGGGTGGTGATCAACCTGGAGTGTGGCAACCTGTACCGGCGCAATGCGCTGCTGCGCCAATTGGTCGAAAGCCAGTACGAGCGCAACGATATGGAACTGCGCCCGGGCACTTTTCGCGTGCGCGGTGATACGCTGGAAGTTATCCCTGCCTACCAGGATCGCTTCGGCTACCGCATCACCTTCTTTGGCGACGAGGTTGAACGGATCATCGAATTCGATGCCGTAACCGGCGAACTGCGCCGCGAGCTTGAAACGATCGCCATCTACCCTGCCAAGCACTTTATCACAGACGAAGACAAGCTCAAGCAAGCCATCTCCCAGATCGATACCGAACTACAAGAGCGGATCAACCTGTTCAAATCGCAAGACAAGTTGCTGGAGGCACAGCGTATTGAACAGCGCACCATGTATGATTTGGAAATGTTGCGTGAGATCGGCTATTGCTCAGGCATCGAGAACTACTCGCGTCACCTGGATTTACGCCCGGTAGGTTCTCCACCCTGGACACTGGTCGATTACCTGCCCAGCGACTATTTGCTGGTGTTGGATGAATCTCACATGACAGTGCCCCAGATCCGCGGCATGTACAACGGTGACCGTTCTCGCAAGCAGACATTGATCGATTATGGCTTCCGCCTGCCTTCCGCAATCGACAACCGCCCTCTTAAATTTGAGGAATTCGAACAGCGCATGGGCTACACCGTCTACACCTCCGCTACACCAGCTCAGTTCGAGCTGCAGCGCGCCGGGAAAGTAGTCGAACAGATCATCCGGCCCACCGGATTGGTCGATCCAGAAGTTGAAATACGCCCGGTTGAGGGCCAGGTAGATGATCTGATCGGCGAGATCCGCCTGCGAACTGAAAAGGGCCAGCGCACACTGGTCACTACCCTGACCAAGCGCATGGCTGAAAAGTTAGCCGATTACCTGATGGAGCTAGGCATCAAGGTTCATTACTTGCATTCTGAAGTAGAAACCCTCGAACGAATCGGCATCTTGCGCGACTTGCGCCTGGGCGTTTTCGATGTAGTGGTTGGCATCAACCTGCTGCGAGAAGGGCTGGACTTGCCAGAAGTATCCCTGGTGGCTATCCTGGACGCCGATAAAGAGGGCTTCCTGCGTTCTGGCACTGCCTTGATCCAGACCATCGGACGTGCGGCTCGGCACGTGGAGGGTAAAGTGATCATGTACGCTGACAAAATCACAGATTCTATGCGCCGCGCCATCGATGAAACCAACCGCCGCCGCGCCAAGCAGGAGGCCTACAACGAATCACATGGCATCCAGCCCGTCAGTATCTTCAAGGCGGTGCGCGACCTGACCGACCAGATCTCCGTGCATTCGGTTGCCGAATCTAAGGCAGGCTACCACGTCAAGAGCACCACAGGCATGGGTAAATCTGAGATCCAACGGGTGATCGCCGAACTGGAAAAGCAGATGAAAGAGGCCGCCAAGAACCTGGAATTCGAGAAGGCCGCGGTCCTGCGCGACCAGGTCTTCGAATTGCGCTCTATCCTGGCCGACGAAACCAAGGCGCCACCCTGGGAAAGGATCCGCTACCTGGCCGGGGAAGAAGAATAGCGATAGGTCAAATCCCATCACTTCTCCACAAAGAATTCATCACTTCTTCACAACTTTTCGGTAAACTAGGATCATCAGAACACACAAACCAAAGAAAAGAATGGAGTGAAAGAACATGAACAAGTCGATTTTTATCGGTACGATCGTTGCAGTTGTTATGGCCCTGGTGGTAACAGGTTATGCATATGCGCAAAACCCTACGCCTACCGGCCAGGATGCGCCTGCTTTTGGCCCCGGTATGCGTGGCGGCCGCGGTAGTGGCATGGGCATGCACGGCGGCTGGGGTGGTTCTCAAGCCGGCGCCGAGAACCCGCTGCGTATTTATATGCAGGCTGCCCTGGCAGAATCTTTTGGCCTGACCACAGACCAGCTTGAGTCGCTGCATGCTGAAGACCAGACTCTCTGGCAGTATGCTGCGGACCAAGGACTGAGCACAGATGAGTTCAACGCCAAGATGAGCGCAGCTCGCACAGCCGCCCTGCAGGCAGCTGTTGCCGATGGTGTGATCACCCAGGAACAGGTCGATTGGATGCAGCAGCGCATGGGGCAGCGAGGCAGCATGAGCAATGGGCAATGCACAGGCATGGGCAGTGGCGGACGCGGTGGCGGGAAGTGGCAGGAACAAACCCCACAGCCTTAACATATCATTCTGATCTTATTTTCGGGCGTGATCGATAATAATTTGTCTATCACGCCCGAAACGTTTTTTCTATTTCCGTTTATAATCAAACAAGAACAATCGTACCCTACCTCAGCAACTGCGAACACCAGGTCAGTCAGCTATCTTGAAAAGAACAGACGATGGCAAGTATCTTAATCATAGAAGATGAACCCGAATTGGTGCGCGTGCTGCGCTCCTACCTAGAACAGGCCGGTTTCAGCGTGCTTACAGCCTACCGAGGCGACACAGGCCTATCCACCTGGGAAAACAAGCATCCTGATCTGGTCATCCTGGATCTCAATCTGCCCGGCATGGATGGGCTGGATGTGGCCCGTGCCATCCGCCGCAAGGCGCAAACCCCCATCATCATGTTAACCGCCCGGGTAGAAGAAACCGACCAACTGATCGGCCTGGAGCTAGGGGCAGACGATTACATTCCCAAGCCGTTCTCACCGCGCATTGTGGCTGCCCGCGTGCGCGCCTTGCTGCGGCGCAGCGAGGCAAGCACCGTCGCACCTCAGGTGTTGCGTGTTGCCGGCCTGGAGATCGATATCGAGGCGCATGCCGCCAGGCAAAATGGGCAACCGCTCGAATTGACTCCTACCGAATTTAGTCTCCTGGCCACTCTGGCAGCCCAGCCGGGGCGGGTTTTCAGCCGCTTGCAGTTGTTGGAAGCCACGCAAGGCAGCGCTTACGAGGGCTACGAGCGCACGATCGATGCCCACATCAAAAACCTGCGCGCCAAGATCGAGCCGGATGCCAAAAAGCCGCGTTATATTGAAACCGTCTTTGGCATAGGTTATCGCTTCAATCGCGAGACAGCCTGATCTGGAGATAGAATGCGATGCGTTTGAAACTGATCTTATCTTTCATCCTAATCGTGATCATTTCGGTTGCTACCATGGTTTTGATCGCCCGGCAGGGTGCTGCCAGCGAAGTGCGTTCTTTTATGTTCCAGGGCGGCACGAATCGTCTCGATACCATCGCCCAATCTCTAGAAGAGTACTATCGGGAGAATCAATCCTGGCGCGGGATAGAAATATTCCTTGCCCAATCCGCAGACATGCCCATGGGCCGCGGCCAGGGCGCAGGAAAATCAGGCGGTATGATGAGCGCTCAAGTGCGCCTGGCGGACTCTGATGGTATGATCATTGCAGACACAATCTCCGGCGAGCCTTCTGGTCAATTGAGCGAAGCCGAAAAGCAATATGCCATTCCACTGAAGTACAACCTGCAGATCGTAGGGTACCTGCTTTCCCAGAATGCATCCCATTATTCAACCGCCGAAGAAAACTTCCTGGTCTCTCGACTAAACCGAGCTGCGTTGATCGCAGGCAGCGCAGCCCTGGCCCTGTCGTTACTACTAGGCCTTTTCCTGGCTTATCGATTACTGCGCCCGGTGCAAGCCTTAACGCGCGCTTCCAACTTGCTGGCTTCTGGAGACCTGGCGCAGCGCGTCCCCGTTCAGGGGTCCGACGAAATGGCCGTATTGGCGAAAACCTTTAACCAGATGGCCGATTCACTGCAAACCGCCCAGAAAAGCCGCCGCGCCATGACGGCCGACATCGCCCATGAGCTCCGCACGCCATTGGCCGTGCAGCGCGCCAACCTGGAGGCACTCCAGGATGGCATCTACCCGCTCACTTCCGAAAGCTTAGCTCCGCTGCTAGAACAGAACTACCTGCTTACCCGCCTGGTTGATGATCTGAGCACGCTGGCCCTGGCAGACTCGGGCCAACTACGCCTGGAACTGGTTCCTACAAACCTGCGCTCTCTGCTCCTGGGATTGATCGGGCGCTTCCAACCACAGGCAGATGGTCGCCAGGTTCGCCTGCTGCTCAGCGATGGGCCGGACTGCCCCACGACCACCCTGGACCCGATGCGGATCGAACAAGCGGTGAGCAACCTGATCTCCAATGCACTGCGATACACCCCGGCGGGTGGCCAAATTGCAATGAGCCTGGCCTGCACACCGGCTGCGGTTCAGGTCTATGTGCACGACAGCGGAACTGGTATCCCTCTCGAAGCGCTTCCTCAAGTCTTCGAGCGCTTCTACCGGGCAGATAGATCTCGCAGTCGCAGCGAAGGCGGCAGCGGGCTGGGGTTAGCCATCGCCCGGCAGATCGTTCAGGCGCACGGAGGCAGCCTGACCGCTGCCAATCACCCGCAAGGCGGCGCCATCTTTACCATCTCGCTTCCTGTTTCAGACAACAAGGCACACGATGATCAAAAACAACGTCACCCGCCTGCTTGAAGCGCACAAGGTGCCTTACCAGGCTTTCGAATTGCCCGCCGAAAAACTCGGCGCGCAAGAAACCGCCCGCCGGTTGAACGTGCCGCCAGAGCAAGTTTTCAAAACCATCGTAGCTGTGCGCGCAGGCAAAGGCAAACCCATCCTGGCCATCGTTCCTGGCAATACCGAGGTAGACCTGAAGGCGCTAGCCCTAGCCGTGGGGGAGAAAAAGCTCAGCCTACCCACCGAACGCGAGGCAGAAAAGATCACCGGCATGCAGGCCGGCGGCATCTCTCCGCTGGCGCTGCTCAACCGGGGTTTCCAGATGATCCTGGACGATACCGCCCAGCTCTTTAATGAAATCCACATCTCCGGCGGACAGCGCGGTCTAAACATCCGCCTACCAGTGTCGGCTGTGCTGGAATTGACCGGCGCCAGCCTGGCGCAGATCAGCGCCTGACCATTTTCTCGCGTTTTTCTAGGTCTTGCCCAATCTGTAAGGCGCTCTTATAATTGCCTGAACCATGAGCGCTCTAGAATCCCTTCTCGGTCAGTTGGAAAACCGGCTGCAAACCCTGATTGAAGGCAGTTTGCAGCGTATCTTTTCACTCTATTCTATAGAAACTGAACTGGCGCAGCATTTGGTGGCTGCCATGCAGGCAGAACTGCGCCCCCTGCCCGATGGGGGCGCCATGGCGCCCGATCTTTTTACTATTTTCTTGCCTGCCGGGCAGCCCAATCCTCAGGATGAACCCGCCACCGAGGTCATGTTGGCCGAGCTAGCTGATCGTCTTCAACAGACCAGCGCCGAGATCAACATCCAGTTTGCCAATCCGCCAGTCATCCGCATGCTGCTTAACCCAGAGACAGACCTTAGCGAGCCGGTGGTGGTCGCTCAATTCAGCCTGAGTGAAGATTCCCACACTGCCAACGTCACCCGCCGGCTCGATGAGCCATCCCCAAGCGCACAAATCCCGCTGCCCGGCGCCTTTTTGATCGTAGACGGTCTGAGACTGATGCCTGTTACCCAATCCATTACCAATATTGGCAGTCAAGCCGGAAACCATTTGGTGATCGAGGATCAGCGCGTCGCTCACCTGCATGCCCAACTCCGCTACACCCAGGGCAGCTTTATGATCTTCGACCTGGGCTCCAGCGGGGGAACTTTCGTCAACGGCCAGAGAATCACCCACTGCCAACTGCTGACCGGCGACGTGATTTCATTGGCAGGCTTACCCATTGTTTTCGGATTGGAAGGCGTCGATGCCGATAGTGAGACGCAGGACCTGGGCAACCTGGGAGAAAAACCGCTTGGCTGAACTGCTCCTAATCGTCCGCCTGTTGGCAATCATCGCACTCTACGGCCTGTTGGGTGGAGCGCTGTTTATCTTATGGCGCGACCTGAAAGTGCATTCCGAGCTGCTCTCGAAACGACAGGCGCCAACAATCCACCTGCTGTCAGAATCTCCCGACGCTCAAGGAGAGAAAATTGAACATGCCTACCAAAAACCGGAAGTGATCCTGGGGCGCGGCCCGTCGGCAGATTGTCAATTAGAAGACAGCGCGGTTTCCACCCGGCATGCGCGCCTGGCATACCACCACCAGCAGTGGTGGCTGGAAGACCTGGGTTCGACCAACGGCACTTTCCTGAATGAAGAACCCGTCAGCACACCCTTCGTGGTTACTACCGGCGACATCCTCCGCTGCGGTAAAATTGTATTAACGATCCAACTTGAATGAGATTCTCTGGAACAATTTGAGGCCCACCATGAAAATCAAAGCATCTCTCGGCATCATCGGCGGCTCCGGCTTGTATGATATTTCTGGACTGGAACACATGCAGGAGATCGAGCTAGAGACCCCCTTCGGGAAACCCAGCTCGCCCATCGTTATTGGTACCCTGGGCGGCCAATCCGTGGCCTTTTTGTGCCGGCATGGCCGCGGTCATGTGATCTCTCCGACAGAAGTGAACTACCGCGCCAACGTGTTTGCTCTGAAAATGCTGGGGGTCACCCGCATACTAGCCATCAGCGCTTGCGGCTCGCTGCGCGAAGATTACGTCCCTGGCGACTTTGTGATCCCCGACCAGCTCTTTGATTTCACCCGCGATCGCCAGCGCTCCTTCTTCGGCAAAGGTTACGTAGCGCACATCGGTGTCGCCGAACCCTTCTGCCCCGATTTTTCACAGCACGCCTACCAGGCAGTGCAAGCCACCGGCGCTCGGATACACCGCGGTGGCACGTTGATTTCCATCGAAGGGCCGCGCTTTTCCACCCGCGCCGAATCTAACCTCTACCGAACGTGGGGCATGTCCATCATCGGCATGACCACTTCCCCTGAAGCCTTCCTGGCACGCGAAGCCGAAATCTGCTACGCCGTGATCGCTCACGTCACCGATTATGATGTCTGGCGCCAGTGCGAGGAACCGGTCTGCGTGGAAGCCGTGATCGCTGTCCTGAATCAAAATACCACCACTGCTCGCCAGGCCGTCCAGAACATCTGCCACCTGCTGCCGCAGGAACGCGCTTGCGAATGTGGTTCTGCACTGGCCTCCGCCCTGATCTCCCGGCCTGAGAGCATCTCTCCTGAAGCCCGCCAGCGTTTGAGCTTGCTGGTAGACAAATACTTGGGCAAATAGCCTGTCGAAAGCACCTTTGGCTGGTTCCAGATCCGTTTCTCCGCTAGACCGCCTGCAAGCCCGCCTGTTAATCTTGGGGGGGGTATTTTTACTATTCAATGCCCTGGCGCTCACCCTGGCGCCTGGCGTGCGCGAACGCTCCACCGAAATCATCTGGAACTGGCGTCCGTGGGGGCTTTTGCTTTTATGGAGTGTGCTGGCAGTCCTTTGCCATCACGTCAGCATCCAGCGCCTGCCAGAACGCGACCCTTATTTATTGCCGTTGAGCCTGTTGCTAAGCGGTTGGGGAACGCTCGCCATCCTGCGCCTTTCACCTACATTCGGCCTGCGCCAGGCAGCCTGGCTGGCGCTCTCCAGCTTGCTGGTGGCAGTAGGGATGTACTATCGCTTTGACATCAACCTGCTGCGCCGTTATAAATATGTTTGGCTGACCTCTGGGTTGGTTTTAGCAGCCCTGACACTATTCTTTGGCGTCAATCCCATGGGCGCAGGCCAGCGCCTATGGCTGGGCTGCTGCGGTATGTATTTGCAACCTTCCGAACCACTCAAGCTGCTTCTGGTCGTCTACCTGGCGGCTTACCTGGCCGATTGGCGTTTGCTGTTCGGCCGCCAGCCAGCCGGCATCGTGCCGCGTCAAAAAAACGCCCGCCTGCTGGCAATTCTGGCGCCCACTCTGGTGATGTATGGACTGGCGCTGGCACTGATGGTTGTGCAGCGCGACCTGGGCACCGCTTCCATCTTCCTGTTCCTTTATGCGACCATCGTCTTCTTGGGCTCGGGGAAAGCCTCCATCCTGTGGGCATCGCTGGTTGCTACGGTTGCCAGTGCAGCCGCCGGTTATGTCCTTTTCGATGTGGTCCGCTTACGCATCGACGCCTGGTTGAATCCCTGGTTGGACCCCAGCGGGCGTTCTTACCAGATCGTACAATCGTTGTTAGCGATCGCCAACGGAGGCATTTTCGGCCGCGGCCTGGGCATGGGCAGTCCCGGTCTGGTTCCCGTTCCTCATTCCGATTTCATCTTCTCTTCCATCTGTGAAGAAAGTGGGCTTTTGGGCGCTTTGGCTCTTTTAGGGCTTTTAGCGCTGTTCGCCAATCGCGGCTTGCGCGTCGCCCTGCATGCCCCAGACCTTTTTCAAAGATTTCTGGCAGCCGGCCTTACCGCTCACCTGGTTGGACAAAGCATCTTGATCATCGGCGGCAATGTACGCTTGCTGCCATTGACCGGCGTAACATTACCGTTTGTCTCCTACGGCGGCTCCTCGCTGCTGGTGTGCTTTATCGAGTTGTTCCTGCTGTTAGCCATCAGTGGGCAGAACAGCGCTGGTATTTCTCCCAGCGCGGCGCCCGCCGGCGGCTCGGCCTCCCCTGCCGGTTCCCGCCCATACTTAATCCTCGGCCTGGGACTCTACACCGGCCTGGCCGCAGCCATGCTTCTTTGTGGGTGGTGGGCCGTGTATCGCGGCCCTGCCCTGCTCATCCGCACCGACAATGCCCGCCGTTCCATCGCCGATCGCTATGTACAACGTGGCTCGCTGCTGGCGCGCGATGGCCAAAAGTTGGCCGAAACCCAGGGCGAGCCTGGCTCCTACTTGCGGCGCAGCCTGTACCAGCCCCTCAGCCCCATCCTGGGGTATATCGATCCCGTTTATGGGCAGTCCGGCCTGGAAGCCAGCCTGGATCGCTACCTGCGCGGCCTGGAAGGCCAGCCCGCCGGGGATATCTGGAAGCATCACCTGCTCTACGGTCAGCCGCCGCCCGGGTTAGATGTGCGCTTGAGCCTGGATCTTTCCTTGCAGCAGATCGCCGACCAACTCTTGGAAGGGCGGCGCGGCGCATTGGTGCTGCTCAATGCCGAGAATGGCGATGTGTTAGCCATTGCTTCTCATCCCTATTTCGACGCCAACCGGGTCGCAGAACAATGGCCTACCCTGGTAGCCGACCCCGCCGCGCCACTGCTTAACCGCGCCACGCTCGGACTTTACCCAACCGGCTCGGCCCTTGGGCCGCTGCTGCTTGCTGCTGCCTTCGATCAAACCCTCCCGGCAGACCAACCGCAAAGCTTGTCCTTCAGCGCAGCCGGGCAAATCATGGATTGCGCCTTGCCAGGTGCGGCGCAGACCTGGGGCGCGGCCATCGCCAATGGCTGCCCTGGAGCCAACACCCAATTGGGCCAGGCATTGGGAGCTTTGTCCATCCGCCAGCTCTACCAGGATCTGGGACTGTTCAGGGCACCGCTGCCATCGCTGCCCGCCCCAGACAGCCCTATGCCGTTTGCTCCCGAAGATGCTGCCCTGGAAGCACTCGGCCTGCGCCAAGGCGCCAGTGGACTGGAGCCGGCTTTTCGCGTCAACCCATTGCAAATGGCGCTGGCGGCCGCCGCTCTCAGTGCCGCGGGCAGCCAACCAGCCCCGCGCCTGGCATTGGCCATACGCATACCGCAAGCCGATTGGCAAACACTCCCGCTGTCCAGGTCGCCTGAAGCGGTGCTTTCTAAGCAGGCCGTAGCCGCCGCCGTGCTAGAGCTGGCCGATGCTGACCTGCCCATCTGGCATTCCATCACCGTGGTCGGCGCAGCCGCCGATGTTCCTGGCCAGGGTTACACCTGGCTGCTGGCCGGCACCCTGCCTTCCTGGCCGGGTTCGCCGCTGACCCTGGCCTTGATCATCGAAGAGAACGAACCCGCCTATGCACTGATGGTCGGGCAAGCCATATTCCAGACCGCCCTGCAACCCTGAGGGCCGTTTGCACGTATATTATGTGAGCAGTGATCCAGGAATTGGAGGGTTGTATTTGGCTGCAGATGGCGCGATCAAATACCACCGCCCAAATCATTTCCGGATAGAACAACCGAGTGGAGGCTGATATGTTCAAGCAAAAGAAGGAAATTCTCTTAATACTAGTGATCGTCATGTTGGTCACGATGGCCTGCGGTATCAATGTCAATTTCCCGGTGACCGAGGTCAAAACCGGCCCGACCGAAACAAAAGAAATAGAAGTCCCCCTGCTTGATGATCCGGAGGCAGTCGCCAATCTGAGCCTATCTTTCGGCGCCGGCAACATCGAGCTCAACCCCGGCGCAGACGGCGTCCTGGTCAGCGGCGAGGCCACCTACAACGTGGCAGATTTCGAACCGCAAGTAAAAATCGACGACGACAAGATCACGATCGAACAGGGCAACCTGAACGTGAGGGGCATTCCCAGCTTTAATGATCAATTTAAGAACGAGTGGGATTTCGAACTGGGCAACGCTGTGATGAATCTCTCCATTAAGGCAGGCGCTTACGCCGGTGATTACGAACTCGGCGGGTTATCGCTCAAGAACCTGGAAATTTCGGATGGCGCCGCGGATGTCAAACTGAATTTCTCCGAACCCAACCAGATCGAGCTCATGACCCTATCGTACAACACGGGCGCCTCGAACGTGGCACTGAAGAACCTGGGCAATGCCAACGCCTCCACCGTTACCTTCCACGGCGGCGCAGGCAGTTACAAGCTAGATTTCGGTGGTGAACTGCAGCGCGACCTGACCGTTTATGTGGAATCAGGCATCAGCAGCGTAGAGATCATCGTTCCGGAGAATGTACCGGCAGAAATCACCTTTGATGGCGGCGTTTCCAACATCTCCATCGATGGTGAATGGGAGCAGGATGGTAAAGTGTATTCGCAATCTGGCGAAGGTTATAAGATCACCATGATCGTTAAGATGGGCGCCGGTAACCTGAAATTAGGCAACGAATAATTTCCCCTCTGATAGCAAACGCGTTTCGGCGGCTAAATAAGGCCGCCGAAACGCGTTAAGTACCGGAAGAAGAAGATCAACCAGCCGCTTTGTAACCAGGTCCAACCCGGAAGAAGTCATAATTTGCCGGGATATCTTCCGTCAAATCGACCTGCTCGCCTGCCTCCAACTGCTTAACACAATCCAACACCACTGCGACATGTTCATGATTGACCCCTTCGTAATGTCCATCCAGGCCAATCCGGCTGATATACTCGCCGCCCTTGGCCTGGTAAGCAGATGGCACTTCATCTTCAGGGAAAATGGCTTCATACGGGCATTCAGCCACGCACGCGCCGCAGTCAATGCAAGTATCTGGATCGATGTAATACCAGGGCCATTCTTCCTGCGGATTACCGGGCACAATGCATTCCACCGGGCACACCTCTGCACAACCACCATCACGCAAACAGAGACTGGTAATAATATGCGGCATACAATCCTCCTATATCCTAAAGAAATTTAAACTCGGGAACAAACTGCCAATGTTCTTAGCGTTTCCTGAAACTACAAGCAGCTTGCTCATGATCTTGGCTGAATTGTAGCCTTGCTAGAATCCCCTGTCAAGCACGCCTTGTTTTCCACATCCCCCAAACGCCAAAACTCAAACGATTACACAATTCATCTCACTGTTTTTAGGATAGAGACCACCTCAAAACGTTAGAATTAGATAAATATTGTCCATTTAAGCTTGACAGGAATTATCTTTATCATTATGATGAGAAAAGATGTGGGATATCCCACCAAGACCAATGATCTAATCATCATCTATTTCTCTAAGGAGGTATTCATGATCTACAAACTCTTGCAAGCGCTCGATGAGCGTTTCGGTATCGAAGAAGTAAAAGCTCACTGCGATGTTCCCTGCGGTATCTACGATCCCATCGTTGCCCAGATCGCTGCCCTGACCGTGGTGCGCATGATCGACCTGATGACCGATCTGGAAGGCAAGCCCGAGCGCGGCCTGGCTTATCAGAACAGCATGTCCCGCTATATCGCCGTCAAGGAAGAACACGCCGAGAAGGCCAAGCATGAAGTGCGCGTCATCTGGGGCGACTATCTCAAGGCGCAGCACCTGGAAAAATTCCCCAATGCCCACGCTCTGGTGCACAAGATCATGGCGCTGGGTTCTAAGGCTCGCCAGACCGTCGATCGCGAAACTGCTCTGCAGTTGGTAGAAGCCCTGAACGAATTTGCTGAACTCTTCTGGGCCACCAAGGGTGTGGCTACCAAGCGCGCCAAGGCCCCCTACGCGCCGGCGCTCGAGCTAGTCTATCCCGCCCTGTAATTCATGCTGCGCCTGCTGAAAGTCACTGGCAGCAGTCTATCCCCACAATACCTGGAGGGAGATTTTGTCGTCACTGTCAAAATCCCCCTCTTTCTGTTTCCTCTGCGCAAAGGTGATGTGATCGCCTTCCAGCACCCACAGTATGGGCGGCTGATCAAACAGATCGAGTCCATCTCGCCAGATCGTGCGCAGATTTTTGTCACCGGCACCCACCCGGGCAGCATCGACAGCCGCAGCTTTGGGCCCATCTCGCCGGCCTCCCTGATCGGCAAAGTGATCTGGCACGTTCGCCGGCCTGCCCACACTGCCCAAAAGTGACCCCTCCCGAACGCCGTCCTGCCATTCCTCCCCTGCTGGCCATCCTCTTCGGCATTTTCGCCGTCTCCACGGCCTCGATCTTGATCCGCTACGCCCAAAAAGACGCCCCTTCGCTGGTCATCGCCGCCTACCGGCTGGCAATCGCCACACTGATCCTGGCGCCGTCCGCCCTCACCCGCCGGCGCGCCGAGCTGCGTTCCCTTTCTCGCCGGGAGGTGGGCTGGGCGCTTCTCTCGGGTCTCTTCCTGGCACTCCACTTCGCCACCTGGATCACTTCCCTCGAATACACCAGCGTAGCCAGCTCGGTCGTGCTGGTGAGCACCACGCCGTTGTTTGTGGCGCTGCTGGGACCGGCCCTGTTGGGCGAGCGGCTGGCGCGGCTGGCTTCGGTTGGGTTGATCCTGGCATTGTTGGGCGGCGCCGTCGTAGGTCTCTCCGACACCTGCTCGTTGAGCCGTCTTGGCCTGGTCTGCCCGCCGCTGAGAGATTTCGTCCAGGGGCCAGCCTTTCTGGGCGACCTGCTGGCCTTGTGCGGCGCGTTCGCCGGCGCCTGTTACATGATCATCGGACGCCGCCTGCGCGGGCACGTTTCGCTGATCAGTTACATCTTCCTGGTGTACGGCATGGCAGCCCTGGTCTTGATCGCCATCATGTTCGCCTTTGGCCAAACACCCTGGGGCTACCCGGCCCAGGCTTACCTTTGGTTCTTACTGCTGGCGCTCGTGCCGCAGCTCCTGGGACATTCCACCTTCAACTGGGCGTTGGGCTACCTTTCGGCGGTCTTTGTATCTCTCACCCTGCTAGGCGAACCGGTCGGGTCGACCATCCTGGCCTACTTCATCCTGGGAGAAAAACCCACGGTCTTAAAGCTTTTTGGTGCTATACTTATCCTAACAGGCATCCTGGCGGCTTCGCTGCGAGAACAAAGCCAGCCCTGACCAGGCCTGCCAATCTGCCCGATGAAAAGCATAATGATTTTGCGCGCATGAGCCCCTCCGTTTCCAAGACTCCACCTGTCGCCAGCCAGGCCCAACCCACCTCCCGTTGGCTGGCTCTGGTCAAGATGGTAGATCGCCTGCGCCGCTTCGCCTGGGATATACTCGGCGTGGCCGTGTTGGCTTTTGCCATGATGACCTTGTTGACCCTGTTGTTCCCCGCCTGGACCAGCGGCTTTCTGTTAAACCTGTGGCGCCGCGTGCTGCGCTTGTGGCTGGGTTGGGGCAGCCTGTTCGTGGTTTTGGGTGGCATGGTTGCCGGCCTGCTGATCTTGCGCCGCCAACCCACTCAATCTTCCATCTCTGCCGAGCAGGCGCAGCCTGAAGATAAGGCCAATTCGCCCGCCGTGGATCTACTGGGAGCGCAGCCTTCGGGCATCCCCTGGAACCGCATATTTTCGCTGGAGATTGCTGCCCTGGCAGGAGTGGTGCTTTTTGCCATCCTGGGAAATTCATCCCTGGAGCGCGCCAATGCCGAGCTGGATGGCGGGCGTGTCGGTTGGGGGCTGGCCGAGCTGCTGCGCCTGATCCTGAATCCAGTCGGCTTATCGGGTAAATTCTGGTTGCTATTGATCGCCGGCAGTTTCACCCTGTTCTGCCTGCTGCATGGCCTGGGCTTGCTTGACCCGCTTGGCCAGCGTTTCCAACGCTGGCTGAACTCATCCGACAAGCCGGCCGCGCTGCCGGTGGAACCTGCCGTCAGCCTGTCTGGCGCAGAAGAACCGCAACCCACCGGCGGCATTTTCAAGCGCAGCGCTCGCCGCGAGCCGCTGCCGGCCGAGTTTCGCAAACGCCTGCGCCTGCAGCCGGGCGAGGAAAAAAGCACGCCTCCCCCGCCACGCGACGAGCGCCTGCCCCCGCTGGACATCCTCTCAAACGAACAGGGCCAACGCCCCGATGAACGCAACATCAATCTGACCGCCGGGCTGATCGAGAAGACGCTGGCTGAGTTTGGCATCCCCGCCAAGGTAATCGGCTTCCGCGTCGGGCCAACCGTAACCCAGTTTGCCATCGAGCCGGGTTTCATGGACAAGCTTGCTTCTGATGAAGATTCCGTCAAACAAAAAGTGCGCGTCTCCCAGATCTCGGCGCTGCGCCGCGACCTGGCACTGGCGCTCTCGGCCGAACGCTTGCGCATCGAGGCGCCCGTGCCCGGCCGGCCGTACGTAGGAATTGAAGTGCCCAACATCAAATCCTCCATCGTGCGCCTGCGCCCGATCCTGGAAAACGAAGCTTTCTACAAGATCGGCTCGCCGCTGACCATCGCCCTGGGGCGGGATGTGTCTGGTCAGCCGGTGGTCGCCGACCTGGCGCGCATGCCCCACCTGCTGATCGCCGGCACCACCGGCTCGGGCAAATCGATTTGCATTGCCGCCCTCACCGCTGGGCTGGTGATGAACAACACCCCACAGGAACTGCGCCTGGTGATGATCGACCCAAAGATGGTCGAGTTGGTGCGTTTCAACGGTTTGCCCCACCTGTTCGGCAAGGTTGAAACCGACCTGGAACGCATCTTGGGAGTACTGCGTTGGGTGGTGGCAGAAATGGAGCGGCGCTATAAGCTGCTTGAACAAATGCGCGCCCGGCACATCGAATCATACAACCGCAAGGTGCAGCGCCGGAAAGGCGCCGAAGTGCTGCCCCACATCGTGGTCATGCTCGACGAACTGGCCGACCTGATGATGTCTGCCCCCGAGCAGACCGAGCATACCCTGGTGCGCCTGGCGCAGATGGCACGCGCCACCGGCATACATCTGGTGGTAGCTACCCAGCGCCCCAGTGCCGATGTGGTCACCGGCCTGATCAAAGCCAATTTCCCTGCCCGCATCGCCTTTGCCGTGGCTTCTTCCGTTGACTCGCGTGTCATCCTGGATACAACCGGCGCCGAATCGCTGCTGGGGCATGGCGATATGCTCTTCCTGCCGCCCGAGGCTCCCGCTCCCATGCGCTGCCAGGGTGTGATGATTTCCGACGCCGAAGTAGAAAAAGTGATCACTTTCTGGCAGCAAGCGCACCCTACCCCGACTGAAGAACAGCCGCCGTGGGAAGTATTGCTGGCAGAAGAAACAGTAGCTGCCGACCGGGACGATTTGGTCAACAAAGCCATTGCCATCGTCCGCGATACGCAGCGCGCCAGCACGTCCATGCTGCAGCGCCGCCTGCGGGTCGGCTACCCGCGCGCCGCTCGCCTGATCGACGAATTGGAAGACCTGGGCATCGTAGGCCCCTCCCAGGGCGGCGGGCGTGAGCGTGAGGTGTTGATCGGTCCGGACGATGAAATTCCCGGCGAAAACAGAACAGATGAAGATAATGATGAAGATGTTTAGGAGATAGACAATATGCCCTCCGAGATCTTGCCTGCCAACATTCTCGACCGGCTGCTAGAAATGCAGCCGCTCAACGAAGATGAAACCAATGTGACCCATGAGTTCCCCTTTCTCAAGGTTTTAACTGCCTCAAACAGCAGCAAACTGGTGCAGTTGTTCCGGCACCGGGAACTGGCGCCCGGAGAGGTAGTGCTGCGCGAAAACCAGGTCGGCGACGAGATGTTCATCATCTGGGAAGGCCGGGTGGCGATCGTCAAGGGCGATTTCGAAACCCCCATCATCCTCGGCTACCGCGGTCCCGGCGACATCGTTGGCGAGATGGCCCTGTTAGAAAATCGCGCCCGTTCGGCCTCCGTGGTGGCGGTCGAAAAAACGAAACTGCTGGTAACAGATCGCGACGGCTTTCAGCAGCTCATCCACGAACCGCCTTTCGTTGGCCTGGACCTGCTGGAAATGCTCAGCGCCCGCCTGCGGGCTTCCGACGACGACCGGCGCGCCAAAACCGTGCGCGAGCGCAGCCTTTCCAACCAGGTCTCTGCGCTGGAGAGCGAATATAAGCACCTGTTGGATCTGCAGCGAGTGCGCCAGGAAACCACCGACTTGATCGTCCATGACCTGCGCAACCCGCTCAGCGCCATGTATGTCGCCATCCAGGCGCTGGAGATCTCCCTGCCAAATGAGGTGCGCTCCGCCAACCACGAATTTCTAGAGATTGCCAATTCCGCCTACCGCCGCCTGCTGCGCCTGATCGAATCGATGCTCGAAGTTTCCCGCATGGATGAAGGCCTGGTCGAGTTGAATATCAGCGAGTTCGCTCTGCGAGATATCGTCGGAACCATCCTTGCCGGCATGCCCAACATACAAAAGCGCAGCACCACAGTGAACAACCATGTACCGGTAGACCTCATCCCCCTGCAGGCTGACCGCGAGCGGATCGAGCGCGTCCTGGCAAACCTGCTGGACAATGCCATCAAGCATACCCCTGCTGGAGGCCACATTGATATCGATGCCCGGCGCCAAGGCGACCTGGTCTACGTCAGCGTCACCGACAGCGGCCCCGGCATTCCCGAAGACGAGCGCCAGCGCATCTTCGAACGCTTCTCGCAGGTTGCCGGCGAGAAGAACCGCCGGCGCGGCTTTGGCCTCGGCCTGACCTATTGCAAATTGACCGTGGAAACCCACGGCGGCAAAATTTGGGTCGAGCCATCTCCCGAGGGCACCGGCAGCCGCTTTATTTTTACCCTGCCCGCCCACAGGCTACCGCAAAGTGTTTGAGCAATGCTCGGCCGCGCCTCAAGGCACCCCCTCGCCCGGCGCTTACAACCGCATACCCGGCTTGAGCCGCAGTGGATACATCCTCAACTGGTCGCGCGGTTTCCCCCGGTAGTATCCATGTCCGATCATACATCCCTTCCGCCCACGGTGCGCACAGCTACCTGGACGCGGCGCATCACACTGCATCGATTTCTCAATATACGCTTGCTCGTTAGGGCCAAAGTCTGCTACACCGGGCTTCGGTGGCCCAGTTCAGGTACGGCTCGCGAGGCTTGTATCCCTGGACTGGGCATCCTTTCTTCCTGGAAATGAATCCTCTAGCATACCCTATTTTGACGCAAAAAAGGCCGCTCTTTTGGGAGCGGTTCGTTGTATACTTGTTTTGGATGGGTTAATATATTCCGGCCGAATTGCTTGAATTCCCACCATTCTATTCAGACGCGCACAATGTACCATGATGCGCGTTTCGCACCAGAAACTAGGTTAACAAGGTACTGATCATGAGATGAGCAATGGATATTTTATGCCAAATGATGAGCCATATTCTTATTTTGGCGCCGGCAGCATCCAACCAACAGGTTCCATATCTTCAGCGACCACTGCCGCCAGGCCTTGAACGATGTCCACCAGAATGACGCGCGAATGGAATTTATCATCATTCCAATCCACCACCACAAACTGATTGCCATCCGGCGACCAGATTGGATACGTGGTCAGAGGCAGTGAATAATTCACCTCCAGGCAATAATCGAGAATGTCGATGGTCTGCATATCCAAAACCATTGGGCGGCTATCACGAGGCCGCTGTTGCCAATTTTTCGCGAAGAAGGCAATTTTCTGTCCATCAGGTGACCAACTGAAAGAAACGTTAAGTAAGAGAACTGAAGTCAAGTTCGTGATCTGTTCAGCCTGCCCATCCTGGCTCACCCGATACAATTCAGAGATCGGTGTATCTGGATCAATTCCATGCGATTCGAACACGAATTGAGTGCCATCCGGGGACCAACGGGGCGCCGGGGATCTTTTGTACCATAGGGTGAAATTCGTAAAAATGCCTTCCAAACTGGCGATAGGCTGTTGGTTCAAGGGATCCCAGATGGCATATGTGTATAGTTCCTGGTCATTTCCGATGGTACGCGGGTAGATGGCTCGAGTGAGGGTTGAATTGTAAACTGCATCATGCCAACCAGTCCAACCAGGAAAAGCAACCTCAAAAACATCCGGAAAATGTGGTGATAACCATCGACGTTCATCTGTGAAAGGATTCAGAATCAGTAACGCAGCGACTCGTTGGGTAAAATCGTCATTTTCTAAATAACTGATGATTAAGTTCTGATCATCCTGCCAGGCATGGAGGCCATACCATTCTTTCTCCCATGGCAAGGTGATCAGCCGTTCTCCTTTCGATGTGGCAATGACTAACTCTTTCTGGTATGTTGTGCGCTCTTCATTCCACAATAAATTCTCAGAAGCCATAAGTTGTCTATCTGCTGATATTACAAAGTACGCAGAACTCTCATTAGGCCTGGCAATGTGGGTAAACTGTCCATCCGCCATATCCAACAAATAAGTCTCAGGGTTTCCGCTGTCCGCGGCCCCTATGCTGTTCAATACCAGGATGGTGTTGGAAGCTGCTTCGGGAGGCATGGTGGGCGCTATGATCAGGCAGTGGGATGTTATGCGAGCTTCTGGCGGGTAGTTGCCTGGTTTGGCGGGTGTTAGCGTGGGCGTGGGAGTGGTCAGTGGTGTGTTCGTAGGAGAGGGCCGCGTTGGAATGGGTGTTTCACTCACAGCCGGCGAGACAGGCTGGTTCGTAAGGGTCAATTCACGTGTCGGAGTGAATGTCTTAGGCAAATGGGTAGATGCCACCGAATTCTCTGCTGTTTCGAAGGTGGAGATTTCTACTCCCTTACACCCCACTATTAAAATGGTAATAACTATATATATAAGTAGTTTTCTCAGCATTCATTGCTCTCCAGGTTGCCAAAAATTCAATCATCGCCATCAGTATTAATTTGAACTGTTAAGTCTATGTTCAGAGATAGCAAATAGAGATACTGATTAACAGAAAGAAATAGTTCTATATTCAGTCCGTCATATAAGTAACCCAAGTTGCTACCTTACCAGGTAGTTGAGGCTGCAAGCCAGGGCAAAGAGA
>CAZVRZ010000057.1:0-33222 GCA_964629965.1 uncultured Anaerolineaceae bacterium | reverse complement strand
GTTTCTTTCACAGATTTTTCGCATGGTTATCCGCAACTTGTCCGGTAGTGAATTGATTAGGATAAATTTTGATGATTTTAGAAGAAAGCTTTTATTCCCTGATAACTAGATTTTTTATGGCTGGTAGCCGAGCTGCGCTGTTGATCATTATTGCCAACCTATTGGGCCCAGATGCCCAGGGTAGTTTTGGAATAGCACTCTCGGTAGTCACATTGGCTGCTCTTTTCGGAAGCGCAGGATTAGAAATATCGACAACTTACTATGCCGGACAATATCCCGAAAAAATTGGTTCTCTCTTAAGCCATGTAATTATGTTCGGATTAGTATCTGGAGTGCTCATATCAGCCTTAACCTATGGCATTATTGAATTGTTCCCTGGCTATTTTGCGCATTTCCCGGCCACATTCTTGTGGGCAATCCCTATTTCTGTATTGGGAGAAATCTTGCTTCTTTATATGGGGTCAATTTTGATTGGAAGTAGAGATTTTAAGTCCTATTTTTGGGTTGTAATCTTCCGTTTCGGAACCATACTTCTGATTGTTTTGTCGGTATCTATTCTAGACATTCTGGATGTCAGCCTTTTGATGCCTGTGTGGGGATTGGGTGTATGGTTAGGCGTATTGATTTCATTCCTTTGTACAAGAGCATTGGTTCGAAACCGATCCAGCAAATTGGTTTTTGACTGGAAACTTCTGTATGATCAATTGATTTATGGCAAAAATGCCTATGTGAATAACTTAACCAATTGGTTAAATAATAAAGTGGACCTTTTTATTTTAGCAGCCTTCTTGGATGTTACTTTGGTTGGCTATTATTCAATGTCGATTACGGTTGCAGAAGGCTTGCTCTATTTACCAAAAGGACTAGGCGCAGTAGCAATCGCAAGAGAATCCTCAATTGGTCGTGGGTCAAAAGTACATACCTTATATAAAATGAATACTGTTCTGATAGGTATAATTGGGATTGTTTTGTTTGCTAGTGCTCCATGGATTATCCCTCTTATTATGTCTGATGCTTTCCGGCCTGCAGTCCCCAGTTTTCGTATTATACTCCCTGGAATATTTGCCTTAAGTATTGCGATTATTGCTTCCAACCACTTATTCGGTATGGGCAAAAGCAAAATACCTTCCAGAGGGGCCTTTATAAATTTACTGATCACCGTATTATTGGATTTATTATTGATTCCAAGGTTCGGACTCATTGGAGCAGCTACTGCTGCATCGGCAGGATATATCGCTTATGCTATTTACTTAATGCGAGCTATCTCGCGCTATAGTGAAATCAAGGTATTTCAGTTGCTGGTTCCAACGCTAGTGGATTATGATCATTTGAAGATTTTTGTGATGGCTTATCTAAATAAGAAAAAACGGGTTTAGAAAATGGGAAAACAGCAGAAAATTCTTTCTTTCACACTTATTATTATAGGTGCTGTTTTATCCGGAGGGGCGGGTTGGCTGGCGACAGTTTTTGCTATGGAAAAATATTTCTTGCTTGCACCCGCTGGTGTAGTATTATTTATGTTGATCACATATAATCCAAAGATTGGTGTTTACCTGCTCTTATTATTATTGGCAATCGTTCCTCCCGCGCCTCAAGAGATTGGCTTAGTCGAAATTGTATACGTTTCTGGTTTTGCTGTCACAATTCTTGCCTGGTTGATCAGGAGGGGATGGATGCATTTGCCGAACGGTTTTACGCACTACCCAATTGTTGCGATCCTGGGATTATGTTTATTTTCTATAGCTGTTGCAATTGTTAATGATACCTCACTTTATCATTGGTTGAGAGGAATAATTCCTTTTACAGGTTTATTCCTCTTCTATATTGCTGCCGGCACGCTTAAGACAAAAACAGACCGAAGAGTTCTTGTTGGGGTTCTATATATTGCTGCTTTTACCTTAATAGCGATTTCTTTTGGCGGTGGAATAGGAATGTTGGGCTCAGCCATCTCACATAATAATTTCTGGATATTGCGAAGTGAACTTGGCTTTGGGGCTTACCAGCCTATGGTTATCGGCATTCCATTATTTGCTTTTGGGTACATCATGGTTTCATCTCGTAAGCTGTTGTTGATCCATTATGCTGCGTGTTTGTTTTTCTCTTTAGCAGTGATGTTAACTTTTCTTCGCAGTGTGTACCTGATCTTCTTTATTTGTGCAATTGTTGCGTTTCTTCTATACGCTAGGGTTGAATCCATGCGCTATAGTCTACGATTGTTTATTCGTCTTACTAGTTTACTTGTGGTTGCGTTACTGATGTTAATGATTGTAATGCCTTCTTTGCCCATCTTTAGTTTTATTTCATCTGGAATTACCGGTCGCTTTGAAGAATTAAGTGAGAAATCGGCCGATGAAAATGTGCGTGTAAAAGAGTCCAAGGAAGCCTTATCCTATTTTTTAAGTAGCCCAATTGTTGGTAAAGGATTAGGCTTTCAATATCAGTATGAGCGTAGCATAATGATATGGAAAGGAGGTTATACCCATAATATTTTCACTTATTTTGCTATGACATTAGGAAGCTTAGGATTAGTGGCTTTATTGTGGTTTATAATTAGTGTCTATAAGGATTTACGTTATAAAACATATAAATGGAAATTTTTAGATTTGGAAGATCAAAGTTTCCTTATGGGAGCAATTCTTTATCTGCTCGCTCTACTATTGTACGTGCAGTTTCAATCGGTTTTCCGCCATATTGGTTTTTTTACTTCTTTTTGTATCATGCTAGGGGCTTTGATAAATATCGGCAACTCATCATATCCAATAGATATGGATTATGTGGATACTAAGGATGAACATACTACTGATTAATCATTATGCGATTTCACCTCGGGAAAGTGGCGGAGGAAGACATTATAAGCTTGCTCGCTATCTGATACAAAAGGGGCATCAAGTCCATGTTGTAGGATCTAGTTTTAACCATCATCAGAAACGAGAAGCTCACTTAAGCAAAGGCGAGTTGAGTAAATTAGAGACTATTGATGAAGTGCCTTTTCTATGGGTTCGTACTCCTCCCTATAGTGGGAATTCAATTGCCCGATTCTGGAATATGGTTATGTTCGGATATCGGTTATTGACTAGCGCAGTTGATAAGTATGAGCTAAGGCCGGATATAATTATTGGATCAAGTCCGCATTTGTTAGGCGCTTTTGCGGCCAAGATCCTTGCTAAAAGACACAAGGTGCCATTTGTTTTTGAAATCAGGGATATTTGGCCACAAGCTCTTGTTGAGGTGGGTAATTTTTCGCCTTATCACCCTTTGATCTTGATCTTCCGGTGGATTGAGAAACACCTTTACCTAAACTCCCAACATATGATCACGCTTTTACCCGGAGCTGAAGAGTATATCGCCTCAATGGGAGGAAAAAAAGAGAATATTACTTGGTTACCCAATGGGGTGGACTTAAGTATATTACCCCCATATCGACCAACTACCGAGAAGGAAAAACTCACTTTTATGTACGCAGGTGCTCATGGCCCAACGAATGGACTGGATATCATTCTCGATGCTGCTGCAATCGTTCAAGATCAAGATTGGGGAAATCGGGTTGAGTTTCGTTTTGTAGGAGATGGGGTAGATAAAAATCGCTTACAACAGCGAGCGATTGACGAGAAGATCAGGAACATCAAGTTTGATAAACCAGTGCCTAAAAGTATGATCTATCCGATACTTCAAGAAGCTGATGCTTTTTTCATGGTATTGACAGACTCTCCTGTGTTCCGTTGGGGGATCAGCCCGAACAAATTATTTGATTATATGGGAATTGGACGCCCAGTGATATTTAGTGTTAACACACCTCTGAATCCAGTCGAAAAAGCTTCATCTGGGTTATCTGTCCCAGCGGGGGATTTAAATGGTATGGTAAATGCGATACAATCTTTAGTAAATCTTTCATCTTCCGAAAGAAACGAAATAGGATTACGAGGAAAACGCTATGTAGAAGAGAACCATGATACCTCGAAACTAGCAGACAGGTTAGAACATATAATTTTGAGGGCAATCCGATAATATTATGTGAATATGTTTCGTAATATTTACCAAGGTATGGAATTGATGCCAGGAAAGTATCCAGCTATTGACTTGATTTAAGAATAGTTGTAAAGGATTATGAGTATGCAACAAGGCTTTTACCGATGTATTGGGAAACGAATCTTGGATCTGGGAATAGCAATCCCAGGAATCATCATCTTAGCGCCGATCATCGCGCTTCTGGCCATTTTAGTACGACTTAAACTCGGAAAACCAGTAATATTTAACCAAACCCGCCCTGGTTATAAGGGAAACCCATTCACGATCTACAAGTTTCGCACGATGCTCGATGTTTATGATGAGCAAGGCGAACTTCTTGCGGCATCAAACCGGTTAACACCTTTTGGGCGCTTGTTGCGAAGTTCTAGTTTAGATGAATTGCCAGAACTACTTAATATCCTAAAAGGTGAAATGAGTGTTGTTGGACCTCGTCCGCTTCGAATGCATTATTTGCCTCTATATTCTCCAGAGCAGGCCCGCAGGCATGATGTTAAACCGGGGATGACCGGATGGGCTCAGGTAAATGGAAGAAATTCTATCACTTGGAAAAAAAGGTTTGAACTTGATGTATGGTATGTCGATCATCTATCTTTCTGGCTAGACCTAAAAATAATTTTCCTAACCGTTGTAGCAGTTATAAGGAGAGAAGGCATCAGCGCTGAAGGCTGTGCCACTATTTATCCTTTTACTGGGTCAACTCGAGATGGTGATGATATCTGAGTTTACAGGAATTGACCGATCATAGTTACCTGTAAGATTTATGATTGGGAACATAACAAGCGAACTGATAGGATAGCCATTGTTCATTATTACCAATAATCCTTTAGTTTTTATCAGGAAAAAATTATGAAAATTTTAATTGTGGGTTGTGGAAATTATGGGAAAGTATACCTAAGCTACATTAGACAACTTGGGATTGACGAGGTTGTTGGCTTCCTAGATGACGACCTGTCTAAAGTCGGCCAGGAAATTGAGGGAATTAGGGTGTTAGGGACTAGGAATGAGTTTGCTGAGATGAAAAAGCAAGGCGTAGAAGGGGTTATTGCTCCTCTGGGAGTCAATAAAGATCGCGTTGAAGTTCTGATGAAAGCTCGGAATGAAGGTTTACTAACCCCCAATTTTATCCATCCGACAGCCATCATCTCAAATGATTTACGAATTGGCAATGGAGTCTATATCTTGCCTGGATGTATTATTATGCCTTATGTGGAGATAGAAGATTATGTGATGATTAGTATGGGAGTTAAAGTTGCTCATCATACTAAGCTCATGCGAGGGGTTTTCCTATCCACGGGAGTTAATATTGGTGCTAAAATGATCGTGCAGGAAAATGTATTTGTGGGCATAGGCGCAACGGTAATGACAGATGTCAAAGTGGTTGGCGCAAATTCCATAGTGGGAGCTGGGGCGGTCGTTATCAGAGATGTGGCTGAAGGCATAACTGTGGTAGGCGTCCCAGCGAAACCCATAGCCAACTAGTCAGTGTCATTTCACTGATATTTTATGTAGCTAAGGCTTGATATTTCAGAAGTATTACAATATTTTTTTGAGGGAACAAAGATGATGTTAGATTCTAGGAAACCAGCATTAATGGGAGGCGATCCTGTTTTCAAAAATCGCCTAGGTATCGTATCCCCTTGCTTGCCAACACTCGAGCAAATTGAAGAACCTTTACGAGAGATATTATCTACGGGGAATTTGACGAACAATTCAAAATATGTGCAGCAATTTGAACTCCAGTTTAGGGATTACCTTGGGATTCCTTATGCGGTCGCAGTGTCTAATGCCACTCTAGGCCTCATCCTGGCATTAAAGGCTTTAAATATCCAGGGAGAGGTTATTCTTCCAAGCTTTACTTATTGTGCGACTGCACATTCTTTGATGTGGAGTGGTCTTACTCCAGTTTTTGTGGATGTTTTGCCAGACACATTCACCCTTGATCCCGAGAAAGTCGAAGCCATTATCTCATCTAAAACAGCTGCGATACTAGCCGTTCATATTTTTGGTCATCCTTGTGAAATTACTGAGCTAAGCGCTATTGCGGAAAAGTATCATATTCCTCTTCTATTTGATGCTGCTCATGCCATTGGGAGTTCTTATAATAATATTAGAATTGGACGATTTGGTACCATGGAGGTTTTTAGTTTTCATGCTACAAAAGTTTTTCCCGTTGGAGAAGGAGGCTGTATTACTACTGAACAGGTTGATATGGCAAATTATCTAAAGATTGCAAGGAAATTTGGAGATCCGGGGGATGAGAATACCCTATTTCCTGGGACCAATGCTAAGATGCAGGAATTTAATGCGATTCTAGGTTTGTCTGCTTTGCACACCCTGGATCTACATATTGCAAATCGGCGAAAGTATGCACAATATTTATTAGAACGGCTTGGAAGGATCCCGGGTATTACCTTTCAGTCTGTTCGACCGTATGTGTTTACCAACTATCAAAATTTTGCCATCTTGATAGATCCTGTTCAATTTGGAATGTCTCGGGATAATTTATTTGATGCGTTAATTCCTGAAAACATAGTGCCAAGAAAATATTTCTATCCCCCACTACACCACCATGAAACCTACTTGCAGTATCGTTCTGCCTCTCTGCCCGTGACCGAAGATATATCTAGCCGAGTGCTTTGCTTACCTTTTTACTCGGAAATGACAGATGCAATGCTTGATGGCCTTTGTACGGCAATTGAATGCATCCATGGTTGCTCGCCCAATATCCGTGGACGCCTGGAACATTAAAAGATTATCTTCTAAGAGGAAATTTAAATTGTATGCCAACGTTGAGTGAGAATTTTAATTCGATCCTAATTAAACTTATTGGAAAACAATCAGAGGTCAGGGGATTATTATTAAGAACTCGCTATCTATTAATCATTGATACGCTTTGTGTTATTGCAGCTTACTGCCTAAGTTTGATTGTCCGCTATGAATCATTATCTCTTTCTGTCGATATATTATTAACCCGTTGGTATTGGGTATTACTTTCTCTAGCGCTCCGATTAGGGTTGTACCGCATGTTTGGTCTGTATGCTAGGCTGTGGAGATATGCCAGTGTGCAGGAAGTTATGCAGATAGTAAAAGCATCTGCCCTAACTTCTGTTGTTCAAATCATTATCAATTTTGTCCCGCTCCTCTTTGGTTTCCCTTTTATCAACGCTTTGTCTATCATCTTCCTAGATTGGCTAATAAATCTTGCTTTTTTAAGCGGATCGCGCTTGACTTTGCGTATGATTCTTAATTGGCTATCCATCCATAATAAGCGCGTTTTGAGTAAATTATCTTCTAAGAATTATGTTTTGATTGCAGGTGCAGGGGATGTTGGATTGATGGTGGCTAAGATGATGTTTGAGAATCCGGATCTGGGATATGAACCAGTGGGTTTCATCGATGATGATAAAGCAAAAGAATCTTATCGGGTTTTGGGGATTCCGGTTTTGGGCGGACGGAGGAATCTTTCCGATATAATCAAACAACGTAATGTTAAGGAATTGGTGGTGGCGATGCCAACAGCTCCTCAAGATACCATCGATGAAATATATAATATTTGTCAAAAGATCCCTATCCCAATGCGCGTGATTCCTGATATTCGAGGCCTTCTTACTGGTACTCTGTCTGTAGAACAATTACGTCAATGGCGATCTCAGAGTAGTTATAGAGATGCATCTATAGACATCAATAAGACATCTCACACTATTCAAAATGTTATGGTGACTGGTGGGGCTGGTTTCATAGGCTCCAACTTTGTACGTTATATGCTCTCAACTTATCCTTCCTATCGTATCGTAGTATATGATAAATTAACCTACGCTGGTAACCTGGATAACTTGCGCGGCCTCAAACAGATTTATGGAGATAGGTTTGTTTTTATCAAAGGGGATATATGTAATGCCGCCCAGGTTTCTGAAGCAATGCGTGACTGCCAGATTGACACGATTGTCAACTTTTCTGCAGAAACTCATGTAGACCGATCTTTGATGTTCCCAGAAGATTTTCTGATTACAAATATCTTGGGCACTTTTCAATTGCTGGAAGCTGCCAAACAGTTCAATATTGTTCGGTATCACCAAGTTTCTACTGATGAAGTTTATGGACAGGTAATTCGAGGTTCCTTTAATGAAGAAGATCCTTTGGAAACTCGCAGCCCCTATTCTGCCAGTAAGGCTTCCGGCGATCTGCTGACGCATGCTTATTACGTGAGCTTTGGTGTTCCTGCTACGATTTCACGTGGCAGTAACAATATAGGTCCTTATCAATATCCGGAAAAGGCAGTTCCTTTATTTATTACCAATGCTTTGGAAAATAAGTTGTTACCTATCTATGGAGATGGTCTCTATATTCGCGACTATCAATATGTTTTGGATCATTGTCGGGGAATCGATTTTGTTTTGCACTATGGAAAGATAGGAGAAATATACAATCTGGGAGGCAATAATGAGGTAACTGCCCTTGATCTGGCGAAGTTGATCCTGGATAGGCTTGGGAAACCGCAAGCATTAATTCGGTTGGTAAATGATCGCAGCGGACAAGATCGACGGTATTCCTTGAACTGTTCAAAAATAAGGACTCTTGGGTGGGAGCCTCAATGGCCATTTGAGAAAGCCCTTGATACAACCATTGATTGGTACATCCATAATGAAGAGTGGTGGCGTAAGCTAAAGACTGTAGAATATCGGGAATACTATGATAAACAATATCGTGAACGCCTAGAAAAAGCTGGGCAATTGACGGCAATGATTGATTGATATTGTTGTGTGATAGATCAATTGGTAAGCCTGCCTTACATCAAACCTTGATTGTATTTCTATATTCCGAGTGGTGTAACCCATCAGATATCCCGAAGAAGTAATTGGATTGATTTGTGATGCCTGTGATTGGCTCGAGTGATCCTGCGCCAATGATATCGGCAGGATGATATATAATTTCGTTAGTTGAGAGGATACTTTTTATGAGAGCAACAAGTAATTTTACCAGTGATATTGGTCATATATTGGATATCCTGGTTCGCCAGATACAATTTATCTTGTCCATTGTGATACTTGCATCATTTTTGGCTGGATCGTTTAGTATTCTCGTACCTAAAACTTATCAAGCCACTTCAACGATTGGATCTATCAAAACCACTACATCAGTTTCTTTTGGATCTGCCATTCAGTTGACCACCGAGGAACAATTAGCTGCCAAGTCGGTGATGGATCCAACGGTGTTTTATGATCGCGCTGCGCGCATACAATCTTATGTGACATTAATTGAGAGCGCCGAGGTTGCTCAAGTTGTGCTTGATCAGGTTGGTTATCGCTTACGCGAGGATGAGCGGTCAGTTGCAAGGATTATCGAGATGGTTAGGGGAAATTTGAGAGAGGATACTGATCTGATCAGTATTTCGGTAACCTATGGAGACCCTGTGCTCGCGGCGGAAATTGCTAATGTCTGGGCGCAGGCCTATGTTGATATTATCAACAGGATGTATGGCAGCGGTGTGACTGCGGAGTCGATTCAGGCAGTGGAAGAACAGGTTATTCAGGCGAAAATCGATTACGACCAGGCTCAGGCAGCGTTGGTTGATTTTACTGCCAATAACAATATTTTTGAATATACCCGGCAGATCACTGATTTGGAAGTCATCATCACGAATTTGCGTACTGCTCGCACTACGGCTGTTTCTACGATCATTAATGAGCAAATTGGCGCAGAGCAGGCGATCATCCAGGATCTCTATGCTGCGCAGCAGGCGAACATATTGCTGGCGTTGCAGCAGGATCAGAATTTGCGTCGTGAGCTGATTGATAGTTATATGAGCGCTTTGCGTCAGACTCGCAAAGATGTTTTTACTGAAAACCTAAATGATCGCCTGGCTGTGCTGAAACGTTATTACGAAGATCGACGCAACTTGCAGAGCTTTTTGGATAATGCAACCTCGATGCGCGATGCGATCCAGCAAGGCGGCGAGGCGGCAGCACAGAGTAATGCGCTGGCATTAATTCTGTTGAAAACACAAGTGTATGCCTCTTTCCAGGGAACGAACAACCTTCAGATCCAGAACCTGCCGGAGGCTTTTGGTGAGATCACCTCGGTTGACGCGGCCGGAATGTTGGCAGATTTGTCTGCCCTGATCGATACCCTAACTGCTCGCGAGAAGGATCTGGGCCAACTGATAGATGAGCTATCTGTTGAATTACAGAATGGCAATGGATTGAGTTATCTGGATATGTCCGTGGCTGGTGGAGGCGGCGATCTGACCCAGGCGATTCAAGAGGCCTACCCGGCCTTGTTCGAATGGGGCGACCTATCTGATCTTGGCCTCGGGATCTCGGAGCAGGGCAATCCGCTGGAAGCCGAAGCAGCCGCCCGCTCGCAGGATTTATTAGAGTTAAAAGGTCTGGAAGACACTCTCTCGTTAGATTTTTCGCAAACCCCGATCGAACTCCAATTGAAAGATTTAGAACAGCAAGTGCGCGACCTCAATGCGGGAATTTCCGGGGAAAGTAGCATCAAGCAAGAATTAGAGCGGGCATGTGAACTGACCTGGAAAACTTATGAGAGCTTGGCAACCAAAAAAGCGGAATTAAGCGTGACACGACAGTCCTCTGGCGCCGAGGTATTTTTGGCCTCGCCGTCGATTATTTCAGAAAAACCACGAGAGAATGTTGCTTTGTTACTTGGAATAGTTGCGTTGATAGGATTTGTGATTGGATGTGTCATCACTCTTTGTGTAGAATTTTGGTGGGCTTATAAAGAGATTGAGCCAAGACCGTTACTTTCTATTACTGGATGGCTTAAGCGTTTCAGGAAAACAAAATAATCTTGGAAAGTGTAATGACAAAAAGCGCACCCTGAGTGCGCTTTTTGTCAGATCGGTTTATGGCATGATTGCAGGTTCCTCTACAATTCGGAAACTATGCACAAGTTTGACCTGGCTTGACCTGTGGATCGCAGTTGCGGCAGTGCTGCTTTCGGGCGCATCCCAACGTTTTCTGCCTTGGGCGACTCTGGTAGTGGCTATCATGAGCCTGGTGCGCTGGATGGGGCGTGGGCAATGGACGATCCGGACGCCAATGGATTGGGCCATGATCAGTTTGGTTTTGATGCTGCCTGTGACCCTATGGGCCACAGCTTTGCCTGATACTACTTACCCGCAGGTTTGCCGCTTGCTGTTGGGCATCTTCTTGTTTTACAGCCTGATCAATTGGGCTAATTCGCAGCGAAGGGTTCATCTGGTAGGATTGGGTTTGTTTGGGCTTGCTTTTGCTTTGGGCTGCTTTGCCTTTATCAGTGTTCCCTGGCGAAATCGACAATTCTTTGATATCCCCTCCGCTATTTATGAGCCGTTTCAGGTATTGGTTAGTGACTGGGTGCATCCTAATGTAATGGCGTTGGCTTTAGTAGTTTTATTCCCGGTTTTACTGTCCATCTTTTTGTTTGTGGGTGGAAAGTTAAAAAGATGGCAGATGTTTGCAAATGGACTGATTGTAGTGTTTACCGCTATCATGATTGTTTTGACGCAGGCGCGTGGTAGTCTGGTAACATTGTTCGCTCTGATTCTTATTTTAGTTGCATTACGCTGGCGTAGAGGCTGGCTGTTGGTTACACTGGGTCTGATTATAGTTATGTTGTTAAGTGTATGTATAGGGCCAAGGAAGATTCTAGAAATAGTGATTGCCACGGATGCTCTAACTGGTTTGGATGGGCGTATGGAGATCTGGTCGCGGGCTATTTACATGATCCAAGATTTTCCATTCACCGGGATCGGCATGGGTTCCTTTGGCCCGGTGGCTGATTCACTTTATCCATTTTTTCTTCGTGCGCCTGGCACTATCCCTCACTCTCACAACATCTTTTTGCAAATTGCGGTCGATTTGGGCATCCCCGGCTTGATTGCCTGGCTGGCGATCTTCCTTTTGATCGCCTGGATGGGCTGGCAGTTGTTCCGTTATGGACGCTCGGCGAACGATCCCTGGGCCATGGCCATGGGCGCGGGCATGTTGGGCGTGCAAGCGGCGTTGATGCTCAATGGCATGGTCGAATCAGCAATATGGGGAATGGTGCGCTCGGCGCCGCTGCTGTGGGGAATTTGGGGGCTGGGGGCGGCTGCCTGGCAGGTGCTGCTGCCAGCCTCGGCCAAAAGTTGAGACTTTCCTTACCGTACCACTCTAAATGAAAAGCGATCGCTCGCACTCCTTACGAAGGATCTGCAAAAGATTCTACCAACCTGCATTGGGCTTATTGATCAGCGGGCTGACTTTGTACCTGGCGCTGCGGAACGTTGATTTTGCAGACGTCTGGCGCAGTTTTGCTCAAGCCCGGCCTTTTTGGATGCTGGCAGGCTTATTGAGCGTGGCCGTGAATACCCTGGCCAAGGTATACCGGTGGAGAATCTTGTTGGGAGATCTGGGCAAACGCGCCGGTATGGTGCGCACCACTATGGCGCTTTTGGCCGGGCAGGCGCTCAACCTGGTTTACCCGGGACGGGTGGGGGATGTTTCCCGGGCTTTTGTCATGAGCCCATCGGGGGATGGCAAAGTTTTCACTTTGGGTACTATCCTGATGGAAAAGATCCTGGACACGATCCTATACGTGATCTTGATCCTGGGATTGTTTTTGCTTATTCCATTGCCTGCCTGGATCAACTCGTCAGCGGTCTGGTTGTCGGGGGTTGCCCTGATCTTGGGGATCCTGATATTGCTCCTGGTCTACCAGCGTACCTGGTTATTTGCAGGCATCAATCGGCTGTGGGCCTGGCTGGGGCCGCGTTTTCGGGTCCACTGGTGGGGAAAAATCGATCGCTATTTGCAGGCGGGGATGAGCAGCGTCCAGTCTTTTCGCGAGGAGTGGCCTGGGTTGGTCTCCTGGTCGGTTGTCGTCTGGCTCACTGCGATCTTGAACGATTTTTTGTTATTATATGCGCTTGACCTGCCTTTGAACGATTGGTATCAACGCTTTCTGGCCGCGACACTGACCCTGGTAGGGTTGCAATTCGGCATCTCTGTGCCTTCGGTTCCGGCTCGTATTGGCGTCTTTGAGTACATCTGTGTCTTGGCTTTAGGCTTCTTTGGCGTTGATAAGGCGCCGGCCTTCACTTATGGCGTTCTACTCCATACGGTTGTGCAGTTGCCGACCACCCTATTGGGTTTTATCTCGATCATCCTGCTTGGGCTGCCTGGCAGTAAAGACAAGTTGGCTGCGCTTTCACAGCATGGGTAATGCCTGGTGATGTCCGCTCTGCATAATATTCCGACAGTAAATATCCTGGGTATCGAGGTAGTTTGCTTGAGCCAGCAGCAGTTTGTCGATACCATGATTGCCCTGGCTGCCGAACAGACCAGGTGCCTGGTAACCTATGCCAATGCACACACGTTAAACTTGTCCGTCACGGACGCTGAATATCGCGACATCTTGCAACAATCATCCCTGGTCTGGCCGGATGGCGTAAGCATTGTATGGGCTGCTCGATTTTTATATGGCAAAAGGGCTGCCAATGTTGCTAAGACCACTGCCCGGAATTGGGTTCTTGATTTTGGCCCCAGAGCGGTGCAAAAAGGCTTGCGGTTATATATCCTGGCAGGCAAGCCAGGCATTGCCAGGAAAGCGGCGGATGAAATGGAGAAACGGTGGCCTGGTATCAAAGTGGTTGGGTTCAGCGATGGTTATTTTCAAGAGAAGTCCGAAGCGGCAGTGATGGATGAAATTAGCAGGTTATCTCCCCATATTCTCTTGATGGGAATGGGGATAAAACGCCAGGAAATGTGGTGGATGCGGAATCGGGATATAATTTCCATACCCGTATGCGTGGCGGTGGGCGCTTTATGCGACTACCTGGCGGGGATCGAGAGCGAGGCTCCCGTTATGATGGACCGACTGGGCTTGGAATGGCTGTGGCGTTTGAAAGAGAACCCGGTGGGCAAATGGAAACGTTACATCCTGGGAAACCCTGTTTTTGTTTGGCGAGTGTTCCGGCAAAAGTTAGGTGTGTAAAACTTTGAAAAAGATCATAAACCGCGAACGTTGGATTATTGGCGCCATCCTCTTGATCGCCGCGCTGCATGGGATCGTCTATGTTTTTATTATGCCTCCCTGGCAGCACTACGATGAAACCAATCATTTCGAATATGCGCGCTTGATTGCTCAGACGGGGTCCATTCCTGGCGCAAAGGATGCCGACCTGGATTTACGCCGAGAAATTGTCCAGTCGATGATGCGCCATCAATTCTATGATGGCATGGGGTGGTTTCCCGACCCTAATAATGACCAGCAGATGACCTGGATTGGCGATCATTCCCAACTGGGAATACAGCCTCTTTACTATCTCGTGGCTTCTATACCGGTGCGTTTCCTGCTTGCAAAGCCTATTGAAGTGCAATTGTATGCAGCCAGGCTCGTTTCTGTGTTGCTATTTTTTTTGGTCGTGTTGTCTGCCTGGGGCATCGCCGTGGAGTGCTTACCAGGCCGGCGTGTTTGGCAATCTCTGCTGCCCCTGGCAGTGGCTTTGCATCCCGGTTTGCTCGATTCCATGTCCTCGGTCAACAGCGATGTGGGCGCAGTGACGTTATTCAGTATCTTTCTATGGGGGTGCGTCCGATTACTGCGGCGAGGTTTCCAATGGAAAGCGGTGCTAGTAACAGCGATCATTGTGGTGCTGTGTTTCTTCACCAAAGAAACTGTTTACCTTGCGGCCCCGTTATTCCTGTTGGCTTTGTTGTTCTCCATTGTGAGGGGCTCGCCTCAACGAGTTCTGTGGATCGGTTTATTTTCAGCCGGCTTGTTGGCGTTGGGATTGGTGTTGACCTGGGGAGAACCGGCTTCTTGGTATCGTTCTTCTTTGCAGGAAGAGAATTATCGTGCCCGCTCTGACCAGGCTGTGGCAGGAGAGTATGTGTTTCAACTGTATACGGCAGCCGATGTTTCTCCAACCTGGATGCCACCTTTTTACCAGCCGCTGCCTCAGCCTGATTTCACGCCGGGTGGAGAGTTGACCTTCACGTTGGGAGCCTGGATGTGGTCAGATGTCCCCACCGAGTTTCGTTCGCTTGAGCTGAGAGCAGGCTCCCAAGTCAAGCAAGTCGCAGTTAATTTGAGCCAGGAACCGCAATTCGTGGCTCTTACGGCGAAGATTTCTACTGCTGGTATGTATCCTCTGCGGGTTGCTATTGGGCGGACTGTCAAGACCCAGGCGATTGGTGCAACGATCTATTACGATGGTCTGGTGCTGGTTTGGGGCGAAAGGCCGGTAGACGATCCGCCGCAGTTTGACGGTCCAGATGCCAGTTCGGGTGTGTGGGGCGGGGAGCCTTTTGAGAATTTGATCCGGAATGCATCGGCAGAGCAAGGCGGACCTCGTTTTAGGAATGTGCTCGAACGGTATGGCGCCAGGTTCATGCCTGAAGGCATGAATATATCACTGCTGCTGCCTGCATTCTATGATTGGCAAGGGATGGCCTTCTATTATCAATTGACTATCCTGCGTTTGTCCCGTACTTTCTGGGGCTATTTTGGCTGGGGGCATTTCCCGCTGCTGGGCCACAAACCATATCGCCTGTTGGGTTGGATCAGTATGTTGATGGTGGCGGCTTCGCTGGTTTGGGCAGTCCAACAAATACGCTTGAATCGTAAACGGATCTGCTGGTCATTGGTTCTGTTCCTGAGCCTGGCGTTGGCGAGCATCTGGGGCAGCGCCATATTTCGCTCTGTAATGTACACGGGCACTTCTCATCTCTATATTTCAGTGGCTCGCTATACCTTCCCGGTTATTATCCCAACGTTGCTTGTCCTTCAGGCTGGATGGTTTTTCCTGATTTCAACTTGTTGGGAGCGATATAAAAATTTTTGGCAAAAAATTCTCCCGCTGATGCTATGGGTTATCTTTTATCTCATCCTGATTGGGGTTTCAGTAGCTACGATCGTGAGGTATTACGCGTAATGTTTTCTGGTATCCTATCATTTTTGGAGAAATATGCTTGGGGGATGATTTGTGCCCTGGCAGCGTGCATCTTGGTTGCAGGCATTGGGTATTCAGTTTTCTTGGGGGATCGCTTGCGTTTTTTACCGGATGAACAGTATTACGTGGAATTCACCTATCACCTTGTTGATCAAGGAACCTACAGCTTAGATGGCATCCAGCCCACAGCCTATCGCCCGCCCGGTTATTCTTTCTTGCTGGCGCCCATTTACTTTTTGGGAGGCAAGATCGTGGCTTTTCGGATTGCAAATTTTCTTCTCCTGGCCGGCACGGTTTTGTTGGTTGGCAGGTTTTTGCAGAGAGCGTCAGGTCCCTTGGCTGCACTTTTGGGAGCACTCTTTACCGGTGGGTATGCAGTTTTTTTCTTCACCGCAGGTACTTTGTATCCCCAAACCATGGCTGGTTTTCTGTTTGTTCTGATCCTTTATCTCTTTTACCCAGAGAAAATAGATGATAAAAGTTCTGTACTCATGGGTGTCTCGTCTGGTCTTTAGATCCTGGCGGTACCCACATTCATGGTGGTTATCGTGGGGTTGGCGCTGTGGTTGGGAGTTTTCCGCCGCCAGGCGAAGCCGGCGTTGATCATGGCAACAGTGGCTTCCGTCATGGTAGGAATGTGGATAGTCCGAAATTATGTAGTTTTCGACCGTATTGTTTTCGTCTCTACGAATTCGGGTGATATGTTAATCCTGGGCAACTCTGAGAATTCAACCCCCAATTCGGGACCCACCACCGATGTAAACCAATATACCTCGCTGGCTAACCAGATGGATGAGGTTTCTCGCGATCGCTATTTGCAAGCGCGAGCCTGGGATTATATTCGCGCTCATCCCGCCCGTTCGCTGGAGCTATATCTGTTAAAGGTGGTCAATTATTTCAATTACCGGAACGACCTGGTAACTGCATCTGAAGCATCCTCCCTGAAAGATCTAGTTATGCTGCTTACCTATGCACCGTTATTGATCGTTTTTGTGATTCGCCTGGTGAGCTTCCGCTGGGTCAAACCGCTGGCGTTTGAAGTTCTATTTATTGCGATCTATTTGTGCAATGCCTTTTATACAGCGATCTTCTTTCCTCGCATCCGTTACAGGCTACCTTTTGATTTCTTGCTGATCTTGATCGCGGCAAGTTTTATCGGTCGATGCTTGCAAAAGAAAATTGATACACCATCTCAACCAAACCCTTCAGATTGAAAAGTGAGACCTTTACTAATGTCTAAAACGCTGGTAATGATTACCTTGTTAGTGCTGTTGCTTTCTGGCTGCAGTGCACCAACAACAAAAGCGGTGACTGGAACGCCAACGCTGGATGCCAAGCCGGAAATTCTTACGCCAACCCTTGTGCTTACTCCAACGGAGATGCCGCCCACGGCGGCTCCCACGCTGGAGAACACATCTGTTCCAACAACGATTCCAACAAAGCCGAGTATTGTTCTGACAACAGAACCCAAAATATATCCAGCATCTTCGGGCATCCATATGGATAACGTGAAATCGCAAACAGCGATCAGTATCATCAAAGACGCGGGAGCGTATTGGACGCGCTTTGATTATTTCTGGTGGAACAAGATCGAACCGATCAAAACAGATCCGCCCACATATGATTGGGAGGTGGTTGGTGAACAAGCGCTGAATAAGGTTTCCGACCAGGGTATGGTGGCTCTGGGCCTGGTCATGTATACCCCCGAATGGGCGCAGAAGTATCCAGGCATCGCCTGCGGCCCGATTGCCCGGGATGAGATCGAACGGTTTGGATCTTTTATGTATGACTTGGTTCAGCGATACAGCCAGCCGCCATATAATATCCGCTATTGGGAGATCGGCAATGAGGAAGATATCAGCTATTCCTATGTTCCCGGTGATAGTGGTTTTGGCTGCTGGGGAGAAACCCAAGAAACCTACTTCGGGGGAGAGTATTATGCAGAGGTATTGAAAGTGGTCTATCCGCAGATCAAGGCCGCCGACCCGCAGGCCCAGGTGATCGTAGGTGGGTTATTGCTAGATTGCGACCCCAATAATCCTCCTGAAGATCGTTCGAATCCTGGGACTTTTAGGGATTGCAGTTCGTCTCGTTTTCTCGAAGGCATCTTGAGAAATGATGGCGGCAAATATTTCGATGGAGTCAGTTTCCATGACTATGATTATTACCTGGGGAAATTAGGCCAATATGGAAATACCAATTGGCACAGTTCCTGGGATACCAACGGTACTGTGATAGGGCTAAAGGCGCAATTTCTACGAGAAGTCTTGGGCAAATATGGTTATCCTGATAAATTTTTAATTGCCACAGAAATGGCAATCTTATGTGGCCGAGATGGGTCTGAACCCGCTTGCCAGAGTGATACATTTATCCAGACGAAATCTTCCTACATTGTTCAGTCTCTTGTTTCTGCTAGCGCTGAGAACTTATTAGGAAGTATCTGGTACAATCTATCTGGCTGGCGAGGTTCGGAACTGCTGAATCGCAATGATTCAACCCCGCTTCCCTCCTATCGGGTTTTTCAGTTTAGCAGCAAGATGTTAAACCAGGCGATCTTTATTGACAAATCGGATGAGTACCAGGGTATCAGGTTGTATCGCTTTGAAAGAGCGGATGGTGAACTATGGGTTTTATGGTCGGCTGACGGGGAGAATCATGAAATTCAACTTCCCAATCTTCCTCAAGCAGTTTACAATATGTTGGGTGAATCCCAAGAAGTTCAACAAAGCCTGGTTATCGATCTGATGCCGGTTTTTATAGAATGGTAAAAATATCCAGTGATTGGTCGGTTCTTTTTTATCCAGTGGTGAATGCCGGTGTTTGATATCCATAATGATGATGCGGTTCTAAGTCTTGCGATCCAGGGTGATCATGAAGCCTTTGGAGTGATTTATGAACGCTATGTGCATCGCATCTATAGTTATATCTATTATCGCACTGGCAATCACCATGATGCCGAGGATCTAACCGCACGAGTATTCTTTCGCGCCATCCGCAGCATTGGAAGCTATCAGGATCGCGGCTTGCCTATTTCGGCCTGGCTGTACCGGATTGCCCATAATTTGGTGGCAAATTGGCACCGTGATAAGAGCCGCCGTCCCGAAGTATTGCTCGATGAGAGTATCTCTTACCATGGCGGGATAGAGCACCCCGAAATTGCCTTGATGTACACAGAGGAAAAAGACCGGTTAATGCGTATCATCCGGAAATTGCCTGCAGAAAGACAACAGTTATTGATCTTGAAATTTGTTGACCATTTATCCAATGCAGAGATCGGCCAGATCATGGGACGTACAGAGGGCGCTGTCAAGAGCCTATATCACCGCACATTGCTTTCGTTACGAGACGATTTAACTGGGGTACAAGATACCTTTATCTTAGCAGATGATTAGAACCGGACTTCTTGCGCGACGGAATTGGTCACTGCGGGTTATTATGTATAAGTAGACAATCAGCAACCAGCTAGAGCCGGGCCGGCTGGTGTAAAAGGTTTCCCGGTAAATATTTGAAGGCAGGTGTGAATGAAGATGTTCTTTAGGGGAAATCCAGAGCAGGAACCCGATTTGGATGGACTGGATGCATTGCTTAATTTAACATTGGTCAAGGTGGAGCCGCGGCCTGGATATGTCAAAGATTTGGGCCGCAGATTAGCCAGTTATCCTAATCCCCTCCCCATTGCCAAGGAAGATAGGAGCAGGCAGCAGGTGCTTCTGGCCGTTTTGGGTGTTCTGAGTGGCACTTTCTTGGTTGCCATAGGAATACGTTTGATCGTTTCTTTATTGGGAGCGATGGGTGTTCTACCGGTGCAGAGGAAACATGCATCGAGTATGATCCAATAAACGAAACTAACCGTTTCAATTCAATCTTTTTTCAAAAATCTGGTGTGCTTGTGGCGCCAGATTTTTTTATTATTTCTCCCCTGGCAAAAGGCCTGCTTCCTTGATCATGCGTGGCACGATCTCTTCCCAACCAACGGCCATCAGGTGGATGCCATTGACACCCTGTTTCGTTTTGATTGCCTCAATAAGTTCCAAAGCGATTTGTACGCCCTCTTCTGCTGCTCCATCTCCAGCATCTTCCATACGTTTTAGATATTTGTCAGGGATAAACACACCGGGAATATCACGGTGCATATATTCGGCCATTTTTAGGCTCTTGAGAGGCGTAATGCCGACCAGGATATACACTTTGTCCAAAATATTGCGCTTAGCAAGCTCGTTCAGCCATGTTTCCAGATGGTCTGGGTCGTAAACGAGGTTGGTTTGGAAGAACTGCGCGCCTGCATTGATTTTTTTGTGTTCGCGGATGGCTTGGTAGCGCGGCTCAGAGGCAAACGGAGCTGCTGCTGCTCCCAGGAAGTACTTGGGGGGGAATTTGAGCTCGCGTCCATCGAGGTATCTCTGTTCGTCGCGCATCCGCCGCAAGATCCAAAGCATTTGGATCGAGTCAAAATCCACGATATCCATGCGCCCACGCGGCTCCGGCGCCAAGCGCATGCTGTCTCCTGAGATGCATAAAATATTGCGCACGCCGAGAGCATTTGCTCCCAGAACATCTGCTTGCAGACCGATGCGGGTGCGATCTCGAGCGGTGATTTGTAAGACAGGTTCGGCGCCTTGCTGGATGGCGATGGCGCTGCAGGCCCAACTGGACATGCGAGGCGTGGCAGATGGATTATCTGTAAAGTTGATCGCTGCCACGTAGGGTTTGATCATTTCGATATTCGAGATCAGCTTCTTCGTTGCAACGGTCATCGGAGGAGCCACCTCAGATGTAACCACGAATTCTCCTGCTTTCAAACGGCGTTCCAATTCTGACACAGGCTCGCTATAACCAGGGGCATGGTATTCGGCATCACCCTGCCACCATACTGGTTGGCGAACTGGTTGGAAGACCGAGTCCCACACCATGCTCCGTTTTACAGGATCACGCGAGGCCATCCCAGAGATAAAAGTCTTGACGCCCACTTTCCTGATCTGCTGGATCACATCTCCCCAGGTTTCGGCTCCAGTTTTATCCCAATCCAATGGGGGAAGAACTTCGAGCAATTTCTCCTGCCTGCCCATCTTGAAAGAACGTTCATAGATCCTGTACCAGATGCAAGGGCGCGTTTCATCCACGTAACAATGTTCCTGGGTTGATCCGCCGCAAGGTCCATTGCGTATTCCCTTTGGGCATTCCATTGGGCAGATGAAAGCAGTCTCCTGCAATAAGCAGTTACCGCACATGCGGCAGCCAAAGAGCGGCCCTTTTACGAGGCGCTCTACCGCTTCGAGCATGCGATTCCCTATGGATTCTTTTTTGAAAGGTAGAAAAGGCGGCTGCCATCGCCTGCCTGGGGTAAAAAGAGGCATATTTACCTCCTCAACCATCCCTCGGATGGTCGGTATAAAATTTGTTTGTTTGGGTGAACTTGCGGTTACCTGGGCTGCCCAAAAAAGGACTTTTCGGACAGCCTCAGGTAAGTATGCTAAGAATTTACTTGGTGGTCTTGCGTAGATAAACAAACCAATAAATGAGCCCAACCATGATGGCTCCACCGATGATATTGCCGATGGTGACGGGCAGCAAGTTTGCCATGAAGAAATTACCCCAGTTCAGGTGGGGGTAATCTGCTGCTGCCTTGCCAACCTGGGTGAAGAAGGCAGGGTCGCCCCAATACTTGATAAACAGTGCCACGGGGATGAAGTACATATTGGCGATGCTGTGCTCAAAGCCTGCGGCTACAAAGCAGGAGATGGGGGGGATGATTGCCAGGATTTTGTCAGTGGTGCTGCGAGCGCTGTAGCACATCCAGACGGCCATGCATACCAGGGCATTGCACATAATTCCCAGGGCAATTGCCTGTATGAAGGTGAAACTGGTTTTGCTTTCGCCGATGGATAGAGCTGCCAGGCCAATTGCGCCACCGCCGAATGCGTATTGTTTGCCTAAGAAAACAATAAGGGCCGTGAGTACTGAACCCACCAGGTTGCCGAGGTAAACGATTCCCCAGTTCCGCAGTAATTGCGCCATTGTGACTTTCTTGCTGGCAAAGGCAATGGTGATCAGCGTATTGCCGGTAAACAGTTCGGCGCCGCCTACTACCACCAGGATGAGGCCAACGGTGAAGGATAGACCAACCAGCAGGCGGGTGATGCCATACGGCAGACCGGTCGAGAAGGCCGCGGCGCCGGCTGCATCCTTGACGGACATACCACCGGCAGCAACTGTCGTAGCAAAGATGGCGCCAATGCCAATAAATGCTCCTGCCAAAACGGCCAGTAAGAACATGTTGGCAGCTTTCAAGTTGGCTTTCTTAACTCCTAAATCCTCTGCTTTTGCAGCCATAGCAGGGGGCAGTAATGAATCAATGGAAATCTGGTCACTCATATGAAACTTTTCTTCTCCTTTATCGATTATATTTTTTTATTTTGCAAGATAAGTTCGCCTCAGTCATTAGATATCTTTGCGAATAAGGCCTCCTGAAGAAGAGATAGTTATGCGAAAAGCATTTCCTCGGGCGAGGCAGCGTTTTGCGCCGCCTCACACGCGATTCCTGAATGATCCAATAGGCGTTTAATGCGGCAGATCCGTTCGCTCGTATTCGCCTTCCTCGAGCACCAGCAACTGAGGCGGCTTTTGATCTAATACAACGCCAGGTTCGTACTTAAACATCTCTTTTACATCGCGGGCGATTAATCGGAAGTGTACGGCGATCGGAATATCTGCAGGACAGGTTTCCTCACACTCACGGCATGCCACACACTTGGCGGTCATATGCATGGCGCGTATGAGATGGTACATGGAAGGATTGGACATCGGCAGGCGGCCGATTTCTACCCATTTGGAATCTTCCAAAGAACAAATATTGCAAAAGCATTGCGGGCAGATGTTGCGGCAGCCATAACATTTGATGCAGTGTTCGAATTCCTGTTTCCAGAATTCTAACCTCTCGGACATACTCATGGCCTCGATCTTGTCTGTCAATGGATCTGCTACGCCTGGGATTGCTTCGCCAATCGTTATCTTTGCGTGCAGGGTGTGCGGCCTGGCGCAGCGGCAGAATTCCGCCTCTTCTTGTACGCACTGCAAGCCAATCAATGTGACATTGTCGAGCTTGATCTGGGCATGTTTCGACATCTCGACAATGCCGCGCTCTTCGCAACCCCGGCACACGATCGCTATTTTGGCATCTGGATGAGCATCCAGGATGATTTTAAGCGTATCGGGAACTGGTTCTTTCGGCCAGATAGCCAGCTTATCCAGTTCTTCCAGGCGTTCTTGGTGGAAGAGATAAGGAGCCACGATGCCGGCCGTTCCACTACGCAAAGCAATCACGCCATCAACGGTGGGTAGGATTTTTTCAATTGTCTCACGCAGAGAAGAGAGTCGTTCGCTCATTTCATTGTCTCCACAAGGGGCGGCATGGTGCGGATTTTTTCGGTAAAATCCTTAATCAATGTGGCAAATTTCTCGCCCTCAGCCGCCGATACCCAGTTGATCTCCAGACGTTCTGGATCGATGCCGGAGTATCCAAGCAGTTTCTTTAGAACAGGCATACGTTTAGCGGTACGGTGATTACCCGTGCTGTAGTGGCAATCGCCAATGTGACAGCCAAGCACCATGACGCCATCAGCGCCTTCGCGAAAAGTGCGCAGCACCAATTCTGGAGAAATACGCCCACTGCACGGGACGCGGATGATCTTTACATTGGGGGGATATTTGAGACGCGCCATACCGGCAGTATCAGCCCCACGGTATGAACACCAATTACATAGGAAGCCTATGATCTTTGGCTCAGTCATGATGCCACCTCCACACTTTCAAAGGTTTTCATTGTTTGCATGGCTCCGATGATCTCAGCCACGATTTGATCATCTGTGAAGTGTTTTAGTGTGATGGACTTGGGTAAGCAGGTGCCAACGCAAGTCCCGCAGCCTTTGCAGAGCGCTTCGATGACATGTGCTTTACCCCGATCGGCCAGAAATTCAATAGCCTGGTAAGGGCAAGAAGAGACACATTGCGTACAACCAACGCAAGTTACATCATCTACGATGGCAGTAGCAGCTTCAATCTGAATCTCTCCCTGGCTGATGATCGACATGACGCGAGCAGCCGCGGCTGAACCTTGCGCAACCGAAGCGGGGATGTCTTTTGGCCCCTGGCAGGCGCCTGCCACAAACACGCCGTCGGTCATAGTGGCGACGGGGTCCAGTTTCGGGTGTCGCTCGATGAACCACTCATCTGCGCTGCAAGAGATCCCGAATTTTTGGGCGACTTGTTTCGAGTCGCTCCGGGCTTCCATGCCTGTGGATAGAACCACCATATCCACCGGGATGCGCCGCTGCTTACCGACCAAGGTATCTTCTACCTGGATGATTAGTTTGCCTTGTTCGCCGGCTTGACGAGGGGCATCGGTTACTTCTGCTACCTTGCCGCGGATAAAATTCCCGCCTTCTTTGATGATGCGCTGGTAGAACTCATCATAGGTTTTTGCGGGCGTGCGCATATCAATATAGAACTGGTAAACTTCTCCGCCCGTTTTTTCCATAACCAGGTGGGCGAATTTAAGACTCTGCATACAGCAGATTGCCGAGCAGTAGTTATGGTAGTTCCGGTCGCGGCTGCCTACACAGTGGATGATCCCAACACTCTTTGGCTGGGTCACCCCATCGCGTAAGACCACCTTGCCGCCGGTCGGGCCGGAGGCGTTGGTCATTCTCTCGAATTCCAGGCTGGTGAAAACATTGGGCAGCCGTCCGTAACCGTAATTGGAGACCCGGCGCGCATCGAAAAGGTCATATCCCGTTGCCAGGATGATATTACCAACTTTAACTGTGATGATTTCATCCTGCTGGTCGAACTTGATCGCGCCTGTTGGGCAGAATTTTTCGCAAGCTTTACAGGTGCCTTTTAGGAAATAGGTGCAATTTTCGCGATCGATCACTGGATACTTGGGTACAGCTTGAGGAAAGGGAGTGTAGATGGCTTTGCGATAGCCGAGTCCGGCCTCAAAAACATCATCGATTACCTTCTTAGGACATTTTCCCCAGCAGACGCCGCATCCGGTGCATAAAGATTCTTCGACATAGCGGGCGCGTTTGCGGATGGTCACCGTAAAATTGCCGATATAACCTTCAACCTTTTCAACTTCACTCCAGGTCAATAAAGTGATGTTCTTGTGATTTCCTGCATCATACATCTTGGGAGTCAGGATGCAGGCCGAGCAATCCAAGGTGGGGAAAGTCTTATCAAACTGAGCCATGTGTCCACCGATAGAGGGCTCCCGTTCTACCAGATAGACGTGTTGACCGCTGGTGGCGATTTCCAGGGCGGCCTGGATTCCCGTGATGCCACCGCCTACCACCAGCACGTTCGGATCGATGGGCACATAAAGGGGATTGAGCGGTTGCTGGTATGCCACCCGACCTACGGCTGCAGCGACGAGCGCTTGCGCTTTTTTAGTTGCTTCCTGCTTGTTTTCTGTGACCCAGGAATCCTGCTCGCGGATATTGGTCATTTCAAACAAATAGGGGTTAACGCCTGCTCGAGCGCAGGCATTGCGGAAAGTTGGCTCATGCAAGTGAGGAGAACAAGCAGCTACCACCACGCGGGTCAACCCTAGCTCTTTAATATCCTTTTCTATTAATTCTTGACCTAAGCTAGAGCACATAAACTTATAATCGCGAGCAACAACCACGCCGTTATCTTTTAATGTCTCGCCAGCCCACTTGGAGACATATTCGACATCGACCACTCCGGCGATATTACTACCGCAGTGACAGACATAAACGCCGATCTTTTCTTGAGGTCGTTTTTCTTTCATGTTATTTCTCCAACTTGTGAGGCATTGGTAATCCCTGCTTCGCAGGCGCCTTTTTCGCTTCTGGTTCTGGTGCGGGAACTTCCACTCCGATCTTGGCCAGCGCAGGGCGAGCATCGACGAATTCTTTACCGATCTGGATTTCCTGGGCGGATAGACCCATGGCTAAACCAAGCAGTTGGGTAAAATAAAGCACTGGCAGGTGAAAATTCTTTTTGAAATACCTGTTCACGCCAGGCTGATAAGCATCCAGGTTGAGCTGGCACATTGGGCACAATGTAACGATCAGATCGGCTTTGCTATCTTCCGCATTTTGTAGGATACGGTCGAGCATATCCATGGCTACCCCTTCGCTGATCTGCGTCATATGGCCGCCGCAGCACTGCGCCTTCATAGAAAAGTCGACCACAGTGGCGCCCAGGGCTTCCATTAGTTTATCCAGGCTGGTGGGGTATTCATGATCGTCAAATACTCCCTGGAAAGCCGGGCGGACGATCAGGCAGCCGTAATAAGGGGCAATGCGTAAGCCTTTGAGCGGCTTGACCACTTTTTCGGCGATCGCCTCATAGCCAACATCATTGACAAAGACATCCAGTAAATGCCGCACTCGGAGGCCGCCGGGGGTATAGTGCATATCCCCGGCTTCCAGAGCCTTATTGATCTCGGCAGCCAATTCTGCTTCCTGGGTCAGGTAGGTCTCTGCTTTACTCAAGTTCAAGAAGCAGGCACTGCAAGGCGCCACCAACTGGTGGGGGCCTTCATACTTTTGTTCTTTGGCAAGGACCAGATTGCGGGCGACCAATGCATACGAAGCCAATCTTTCCAGGGCAATATATTCTGTCGCGCCGCAGCAGTTCCAATCGTCTAGCTCCAGCAAATCAACACCGCACAACTTGGCTACCGCCAGGGCAGAGACCTGGTAGGCGCTGGCGTTTCGTTCAAGTGAACAGCCGGGATAATAGCCATATTTCATAGAGACTCTCCCTCAAGTTTCTTCCAATGTTCGCTTTCAAGCTCTTTGGCTTTATTCAGGATCGCTTTCAACTGATTGGCATGCTTGATCTTTTTGGGGATGATATCAAGCCGGCTTTTACTCATCATTCCCCAGCCCAAGGGGGCCAATTTTATGAGTTCTTTAGGATGGAGAACCGCATATCGGGTGGCTAATCCAAGTTCGAAACTGCGCCCAAAATTTTCCACAAAGAAGATGAACGACTGTGAAAATCCAGGCGCACCCTCAGCGCTAAAAGAGCCTTGCGCCCTGGCGTGGAGGGACATCCTCTTGAGTGTATACATTACATCGGTAACATGAATATCTTGCGGGCAGCGAACCATGCAGTAATAGCATGAAACACAGAACCAGGGAGCTTTACTTTTTAGAACTTCATCTTTCATGCCTGCAAAGACCATGGCAAACAGCGCTCTGGGAGTGTAATCCATATCAGCACTGGATGGGCATGATCCACCACATGTACCACACTGGATACAACGATCAAGTAAAGGATCACCGGGGTTTGCAGCAATAACTTGTTCTAAAAAAGTTGGAGCGCGCGTTTGTGCTGTGGATTCTGCCATACAGTTCTCCTTATCTATTTACAAGAATTATTCAACCCAAGCCGCAAGCTGTCTGGGAGCTAAAAATACCAAGTAAAAGATGTGTTTCGATTAGTTTGTGTAATTATTACAAGAATATCCCTTGTCCGGTCTTCATGAGCATGCTATACTCAACCATGGTATCATTCTACATTATGAAAGGAATTGTAACATGAAAAATTCAGATAATCTACAAGATCGTGCCATTAATGCGATCCGGTTCCTATCTGCGGATGGGGTTCAACAGGCTCGCAGTGGACATCCCGGCTTGCCGATGGGTACTGCAGCCATGGCCTATGTGGTCTGGACACGCCACCTGCGTATCAATCCAAAAAACCCTAACTGGGCCAACCGAGACCGGTTCATACTCTCAGGTGGTCATGGCTCGATGCTGCTGTATTCTTTGTTGTATCTTACCGGTTTTGATTTACCGTTGGATGATCTAAAACGTTTCCGCCAGTGGGGCAGCCTGACGCCTGGGCATCCCGAGTATGGTTGGACGCCAGGAGTTGAAGTGACAACCGGCCCCTTAGGCCAGGGTTTTTCAAATGGCGTTGGTATGGCCATTGCCGAAGCGCACCTGGCTAAAGAATTCAATCAGCCTGGTCGTGAAGTTGTCGATCACTATGTGTATGCTATCGTGACGGATGGAGATTTAATGGAGGGGGTTTCATCCGAAGCGGCTTCTCTTGCCGGGCACCTCAGGCTGGGCAAGCTGATCTACTTATATGATGATAATCGGATTTCTATCGATGGCAGCACAGAAATCGCCTTTACAGAGGATAGAGCCGCTCGTTTCGCGGCCTATAACTGGCAAGTGCTGCACGTGGCTGATGGCAATGATGTGGAAGCTGTGGACGCAGCCATCCAGCAAGCCAAGCAGGATCCGCGTCCTTCTCTAATTGTTTGCCGCACCCAGATCGGATTCGGTTTGCCTACCCGCCAGGGTACTTCCAAGGCGCATGGTGAGCCGCCAGGCGATGATGAGTTGAATGGCGCCAAAGAAAAGCTTGGCTGGCCGGTGGAGCCGCGTTTTTATGTTCCGGATGATGTATTAGATTTCTTCCGGCAGGCTGTGTCTCGAGGCGCCGCCCTGGAAGCCGAGTGGAACCATCTGTTTGAGCAATACCAGGCGGATTATCCCGAACTGGCGGGCGAATTTGTTCGCCGCATGGAGAAGAAATTACCGCTGGAGTGGGAAGCTTCTTTGCCGGTCTTTCCGGCTGATCCGAAGGGAATGGCTACCCGCGCTGCCTCGGGCAAAGTGCTCAATGCCCTGGCTGCTCGTTTGCCCGAATTGCTGGGCGGATCTGCCGACCTGGCTCCTTCGAACAATACCTGGCTTGCCGGGCTGCCGGCCTTCCAAAAAGACTGTCCCGAAGGACGGAATTTTCATTTTGGCGTTCGAGAACACGCCATGGGCTCTGCTGTCAATGGCATGGCTGTGCATGGCGGCCTGATCCCGTACGGAGCTACGTTCCTGGTGTTCTCGGATTACATGCGCGGAGCGCTGCGGGTTGCAGCGATTTCGCATTACCCCAGTATTTGGGTTTTCACGCATGACAGTGTGGGCGTGGGCGAAGATGGGCCTACTCACCAACCTGTGGAACAAGTATCCAGCTTGCGTATGATCCCTAACATGGTTACGATTCGTCCCGGAGATGCCAATGAGGTCACAGCGGCCTGGAAAGTAGCCATCCAACGCCGCAACGGGCCAACGGCGCTGATCTTAACCCGCCAGAATTTGCCAGTGTTAGATCGCAATCTATATGCATCTGCTGACGAATTATGCCGTGGCGCTTATGTAATGGCAGAAATAGGCGATTTGCCTGCAGAGTTGATCCTGATGGCTGCAGGTTCTGAGCTTGGTATGATCGTGGAAGCCGGCATGCGGTTAGCAGCGGAGGGCGTCAATGTGCGCCTGGTTTCCTTCCCCAGTTGGGAATTGTTTGCTGCCCAGGATGAAGAATATCGCCAGAGCGTTTTGCCGCCTACGATCAAGGCGCGCCTCGCCGTGGAAGCCGGCGTCACCTTTGGATGGGAACGTTGGGTGGGAGATCATGGCGCGGTGATCGGCATCGATCGTTTTGGAGCTTCTGCTCCTTACCAGACGATACTTGAACATTTTGGCTTAACGGTGTCGGCGGTTGTGGAGCGCGCCAAGAAAGTGCTGGCTGCGTTAGACAGCTAACAAGATGATATCGACCCTGGAATCCGATCGGCGGATTCCAGGGTTATTTGTTTTCTAGGAGCAAAATAATTATGCGTATAGGAGTAGCGTTTGATCATGCGGGCTTTCTTCTAAAAGAGGTTGTGATCGACACCATTCGGTTTGCTGGGCATGAGGTGCTGGACCTGGGGACTTTTAGTACAGAGAGTGTAGATTACCCGGATTATGCTGCTAAACTAGCTGAAGCGATCCTGAATGGCCAGGTGGATCGTGGTATCCTGGTATGTGGTTCGGGAGTGGGAGCCTGCATTGCGGCCAATAAAATTAAAGGTATCTATGCTGGTGTATGTCATGATACCTATTCTGCCCACCAGGCTGTGGAGCACGATAATATGAATGTGCTTTGCCTGGGGGCGCGTATTGTGGGGGTTGAACTGGTAAAAGAGATTGTGGAGGCTTATCTCTCTGCTCATTTTAGCGATGAAGAGCGCCATCGCCGGCGGGTGAACAAAGTTCGTCGTTTAGAGCAGGGAGGCTGATACGTTTGGGCTGTAATTCTTATGATCAGGAGAATATGAAATGAATAGAATCGCATCTTTGCATGCTTTAGGACAATCGCTCTGGTATGACAATATTGAGCGCCGCTTGCTTGAGAATGGTGAGCTGGCTGCCTTGGTGGAGCGGGGTGATATTCGCGGCGTTACTTCGAATCCTTCCATTTTTCACAATGCGATTGCCAAATCGCATGATTACGATGCTGCCCTAAAAACCATGGCCTGGGCCGGCTGCTCGACCGAGCAGATCTTTGATCAATTGGCTGTGGAAGATATCCGGGCCGCTGCCGATCTATTTCACCCGCTATATGAAAAAACGTTGGGTGGAGATGGTTATGTCAGCCTGGAAGTGAGCCCCACGCTGGCGCACAAGGCAGATGAAACCCTGGCAGAAGCTAAGCGCCTCTGGCAGTTGGTAGACCGGCCTAACCTGATGATCAAGATCCCGGCTACGTTGGAAGGTTTGCAAGCCGTGCGCCAGGCGATCGCGGCCGGCCTGAACGTCAATGTAACCCTGATATTTTCGCTGGAGCGTTACGCTCTGGTGATGGAAGCCTATCTCTCAGGCCTGGAAGACCGCCTGGCTTCCGGCGGGCGGATCGATCAGATTGCATCGGTTGCCTCGTTCTTTATCTCTCGCATGGACAGCATGGTGGATAAGAAGCTGGAAGCGATCCTTAAGGATGGCGGCAAGCGGGCCGAACAGGCGAAAGCCTTATTGGGCAAGTCTGCTATCGCAAATGCCCGCCAGGCATATGCTGATTTCTTGGATGTATTTGGCAGCTCGCGCTTTGCCCGTTTGAAAGAACAGGGCGCCCGGTTGCAACGCCCATTGTGGGCTTCAACCAGTACCAAGAATCCATCTTACCCCGACACATTGTATGTAGAAGATCTGATCGGTCCGGACTCTGTCAACACGGTTCCTCCACAAACGTTAGATGCCTTCCGCGACCATGGTAAGGCCCGCGCAACTATTCAGAATGACTTGCCTGCGGCGCGCCAGGTTTTTACAGCCTTAGAAGCTCTGGGAATCTCCGTCAGCCAGGTTACCTCTGATCTTGAAAAAGAAGGAGTCAAATCTTTTGCAGATGCTTTTGCGCAAATGCTCCAGACTATTGAGCAGCGAAGAGCTGCGGCTGTGCAGGAATTGGGATTCTTAGCTCCTGCCATTCCAGTGCGCGTTTCGAAGTTGGAGAAGGCGCAAGCAGCTCGTCGCATGCACGCGATTGATCCCACGCTGTGGACAGAGGACCCTGTTGGGCAAGCAGAAATCCAAAAACGCCTGGGGTGGTTGGGATTGCCCCAAAGCAGCAGGGCATTCATATCAGAATATGCCGCTTTTGCTGAAGAGCTGCGGGCAGATGGTTTTACCCATGCGCTCTTGTTGGGGATGGGAGGCTCTTCGCTGGCGCCGGAAGTTCTGCGCCTGGTATTTGGCGTTGCAGGTCTTGACCTGGCTATCCTGGATTCTACCGACCCGGCCCAGGTGCAGGCTGCCGCGCGCCGCTCGCCGGTGGCGCACACCCTGTATATTGTTTCCAGCAAATCGGGTGGAACGGCAGAAGTCAATGCTTTCCTGGATTATTTCTGGACTAGAACGGGGCGGGTTTTAGGAAAAAGAAATACCGGTAAGCATTTCATTGCGATCACTGATCCCGGCACGAAGTTGATGGACTTGGCCGTCGAGCGAAAGTTCCGGCATGTTTTTCATGCCGATCCAATGGTGGGCGGGCGATATTCTGCGCTGACTGCCTTTGGCCTCGTCCCGGCTGCGCTGCTCGGCGTAGATGTGAATGGTTTGTTGACGCGTGCTCAATGGATGGCGGATCAATGTGCTGCCGTAGTACCTGCCAGGCGCAACCCGGGCCTGGTACTGGGTGCGGTGATGGGCGAGGCGGCGCTGCAAGGACGCGACAAATTAACCTTGCTGGCTGATCCTGAGTTGTCCTCTGTGGGCGCTTGGCTGGAACAGTTGATCGCAGAAAGCTGCGGCAAGCAAGGCAAAGGCATTGTACCTGTGGACGGCGAGCCGTTGGCAGCCTTACGATATTATGGACAGGATCGCTTGTTTGTTTACCTGCGCCGCTCTGGCAAACATGATGAAATGGTAACGCGCTTGCAGCAGGTTGGGCATCCGGCAATCGTATATGATATACCTACCAATGTCGACCTGGGAGCCGAATTTTATCGCTGGGAAGTGGCGACTGCTCTGGCGTGCGCGGTCTTGGAAGTCAATCCTTTTGACCAGCCGGATGTGCAGGATAGTAAAACCCGCACGATTCAGAAGATCCAGCAGTACAAAGAGCATGGCGCGCTGGATGAAGGCCAGCCGATATGGGAGGGGGCGGGCATGCGGGTGTATGGTGCGGACGGTGAGAAGCATGGCTCCTTGAACGAAATCCTGAAGAATTTCCTGCAGCAGACCACGTTGGGAGATTACATTGCTGTGAATGCTTACCTGCCTCGCAATCGTAATAATATTGCGCGGCTGAGCAAACTGCGAGTTGCCCTGATGAAACAAACTCGCCTGGCAACCACGGTGGGGTTTGGACCGCGTTTCTTGCATTCGACCGGGCAGCTCCATAAGGGCGGCGCTGATAACGGTGTCTTCTTGCAGATCACGGCTGATCCGGTTGATGATGTAACCATCCCGGAGCAAAGGATCACCTTCAGCGCTCTTGAAAGGGCGCAGTCCCTGGGAGATTTGGAAGCGCTGATGGCCCGTGGCCGGCGAGTGCTAAGGGTACACCTTTCGAGCCCTGCCGATTTGACATTGTTGGTAGAAGCCGTTAAAAATATTCGTTGAAGGTGAAAACTGGTTTTCGTTGATCATGAGCGCATCTAACTCTGCGGCAGACATTCCTTCGCAGGAGGTGGTTTTACCTACACCTGGTGAACTGCGTTCATTGCTGGATGCTCAACGGCCAGCAACGGTGCTGCGTTTGCTGCCCGAAAAACCGCCCAGCCAACTCGTTTGTTATCAAGCAGAGGCGTTGCTTGAATTGGACCGGCTGAAAGATGCCCACGATGTTCTGGATCCGGTAGTTAGCTCCTTGGGCGGTAATGATTTTGCCGAGGCTGAGCGCGTCTGGGCGAACGTTCTCTTGCATGTCGGTTTATTAGATAGCGCTATCCT
>CAZVRZ010000056.1:14219-33336 GCA_964629965.1 uncultured Anaerolineaceae bacterium | reverse complement strand
GTCAGGCTTTTTTGCCCCACTTTTGGAATTTCCTTACTCAAAGATACAGTACCAATCGATAAATGCTTATATCGGGTTTGCCAATCGCCGCTTTACAGATATAATCGTGTCATGTGCGCTGTTGCCGAATCCGGAAAACAGATCCGTTTGACCTCGCTTTCCAGCTGCGCTGGCTGAGCTTCCAAGCTGAATGCGGAGACGCTGGCGCAGGTGCTGCGCCCGATCCAGGGGTTTTTCCGCTCGTCCGATTACCCCGATTTGTTAGTTGGTCTGGGCGACCCGGACGATGCTGCCGTTTGGAAACTGGCCGATGAACGGGCATTGGTAGCGACCACGGATTTCTTTACGCCGGTCGTCGATGATCCATATGATTACGGGTCGATTGCTGCAGCCAATGCCTTATCCGATGTTTATGCTATGGGCGGACGGCCATTCATGGCCTTGAACATTGCTGCGCTGCCACCAGATCTGCCAACCAGCGTGCTTGGCGAGATCCTGCGGGGTGGTGCTGAGACGGCCCGCCAGGCAGGTGTGGTAATTGCCGGCGGGCACACCATCCAAGACAAGGAGCCCAAGTATGGTCTGGTGGTGTTGGGCTTTGTGGATCCAGCGCATATGATAACCAAAGGCAGTGCACACCCAGGCGATGTGCTTGTTTTGAGTAAGCCGCTTGGTTTTGGCGTTACCACCACCGCTCTCAAGCGCGGCCAGGCCACCCCCGAAGATATCCGGGAAGTTTCTGGTTGGATGCGTCGCCTGAACAAGATAGCCTCTGAGTTGGCAGTGCAAATGGATGTGCGCAGCGGCACCGATATCACCGGCTTCAGCTTGTTAGGACATGCCAGCGAGATGGCGCAGGCCTCTAGGGTTGGCATGCGGATCGAACTCAGAAAGATCCCCTTTCTTTCCAGCGCCCACCATTTTGCCGCCGAGTGGGTTTTCCCGGGCGGCGCTTCTGACAATCGTTTGTATTTTGGGCAATTTGTGCATTTTGACCCCCAGATCAGTGAAGAGGAAATGATGTTGCTCTTTGATCCACAAACCAGCGGCGGCCTATTATTGGCAGTGCCGCCGTCCAAGGTCGAGGCGCTTTTCGAGCGTGCGGCTGCGTTGGATCAACCGTTGTGGCAGATTGGCGAAGTAATCCAGGGCGAGAAAATTACAGTGGCTTGACCACCGACAGTTCCGATGAGATACGATTCTCACTATTCTTTGGAATCAATTTCCCGCAGATCGCCAGTGATGAGTCGGCGCGGTATGGTTGCCGCCTCCCAGCCGTTAGCAGTCGCTGCCGGCTTAGAAATGCTTCGCCAGGGAGGCTCAGCGGCCGATGCGGCGGTGGCTGCTGCCGCAGCTCTCAACGTAACCGAGCCAACTTCCACCGGCATTGGCGGCGATTGTTTTGCCCTGTATTATGATGCAGCCACGCGCCAGGTCAGTGCATTGAATGGTTCGGGGCGCTCCCCGGCCCAATTGAGCCTGGAGCGCCTGCAGCAAGAGGGCTTTACCTCGCTACCCCCTTTCCACGCCTATACCATCACGGTTCCCGGAGCCTGCGCCGGTTGGTGCGACCTGGTCGAGCGACATGGCAGGCTGCCCATGAGCACTATCCTGAGCCCGGCAATCCACCTGGCCGCAGAGGGGTTCCCGGTGGCCCCCTTGACTTCCTGTTTTTGGCAGCGCGCCGCCGTTGGTCGCTTGAGCCAGGCGCCGGGCGGCCTGGAAATGACCATCGATGGCCGTGGCCCGCGCCCGGGAGAAATTTTCCGCAACCCCGGCCTGGCGCACACCCTGCAGAAAGTCGCCGAGGAGGGAAAATCAGCTTTTTACATAGGAGAGATTGCCCAGGCAATAACCTCTGCTGTCCAGGCTGCCGGCGGCTGTTTGGCCATAGCAGACCTAGCTGCCCATACCAGCACCTGGGAGCAGCCGGTCTACATCACCTACCGCGGCCTGCGCATCTGGGAATGTCCTCCCAATGGCCAGGGCCTGGCAGCTTTACTGGCGTTGAACATCCTGGAAGGTTTTGACCTTGCCGCTTTACCGCCGCTCTCTGTCGAGCGGTTACATCTCGAAATAGAAGCGATGCGACTGGCTTTCGCCGATGCCGGTTGGTACGTAGCCGACCCTGCGTTTAACCCTGCGCCACTTGCCTGGCTGCTCTCCAAAGACAGGGCCGCCAGGCGCCGCTCATATATCGATCCCCGAGGCGCCAACCCCGGATACCGGTATGATATTCCTGCTGCTTCCTCCGATACTGTTTACCTGAGTGTAGTGGATGAGCAGGGCAATGCTTGTTCTTTCATCAACTCCAATTACATGGGCTTTGGCACGGGTATTGTGCCATCCGGGTGGGGATTCACTTTGCAGAACCGGGGTCACAATTTCAGCCTCTTGCCGGAACATCCGAATGCCCTGGCCCCGGGCAAACGCCCTTATCACACCATCATCCCCGCATTGGCCACCAGGGCTGGTAATTCGCCTGGTGCGAAGCCAGGCGAAGAATTATTTGCCTGCTTTGGCGTTATGGGTGGCTTCATGCAGCCGCAGGGGCACGTGCAAGTGGTGGTTGCCCTGGTAGATGATATGCTGGACCCGCAGGCTGCCCTGGACCGGCCGCGCTTTTGTGTGACGGATCAAGACGGCGGGGGGATGGGTGGGCGCGTTGCCCTGGAAGATGGCATTCCACCCGAAACGTTGGCTGCCCTGGCGCAAATGGGACATCCCGTATATGCTGTCGCCGGCATGTCGCGTTCCTTGTTTGGGCGCGGCCAGATCATCTATCGGTCGCCGGAAGGCGTTCTGATCGCCGGCAGCGATCCACGCGCTGATGGATTAGCCATGAGTTATTGAAGAGAGTTCATCTCCACGTGGTATACTGGCAGGATGCAGGCGCAAACAAACGAATATAACCCGCAACACGATCAATGGATTGCCCGTCTGTTCCAATTCCTCACTTACGCAGGCGTTGGAGCATTTTTTATATTCCTTAACGTTTATTACCGCAGCGAACTGGGTTTGACCAGTACGCAGATTGGTCTACTCAGCACAGCCGGCTCGTTGATCAGCGTGGTCAGCTCAATCTTGTGGGGAATGTTCAGCGACCGGTCTGGAAAAACCCGCCTGTTATTTGGTATGGCTTTGTCAGGAGTGATTGTCTCCGTTCTCCTGCTTTCTGCCGTCAAGGTGTTCTGGCTGGTTCTGTTGGTGGGAGGTGTATACAGTCTCTTTTACGCAGCCATGGCACCGATGGTTGATAGCACCACCCTGCGTGTCACTGGTCAGCATCGTGAACAGTATGCTTTATATCGTGTCTGGGGCACGATCGGTTTTATCATCACCTCTATGACAATGGGATATGTGTACGAACGCTTTGGACTGCGTCTCATGTTTCCGGCTTATGCCTTGATCATGGCTGTATTCCTCTTAACCTCTCAGCGCATCTCAAACCAACCCTTGCAGATTTCAAGTTCGATTGGCAGCCTGGGCAAGTCGCTGTTGGGTTTTGTACAGCAGCCGGCATGGTTGTTTTTCGCAGGCAGCGTGTTATTGACCTGGATTGCCAACAGCGGTATGTTGAGCTTTTTAGGTATTGTGATCAAGGAAATGAGCGGAAGTGATAGCCTGGTGGGATGGGCTTCCGCTACACCGGCTATTTCCGAAATCCCCCTCTTCCTGTATGGCCCGGTGTTGCTACGGAAATTGGGCTCACGCACCCTGATGGTGATCTCCTTCATTGGCTTTGGCATACGCCTGTTCCTGTACAGTATCATGCCCTCGCCTGCCTGGACGCCATTCATCGGTTTGATGAATTGTGTTTCCTTCGCCCCTCTTTTGATCGGTTCCATTGCTTATGCCAATGAACTGGCTCCCGATCATCTCAAGGCCACCAGTCAGGGTCTCCTGGCTGCCTTGACCAGCCTGGCAAGTGTGCTTGGTGGTGTTTTTAACGGTTGGCTGCTCGATCAATTCGGACGGGTCAGGCTCTTCGAGTTCTTAAGCCTATGCTGTTGGGTGGCATTGCTATTATTCGTGTTTGGGCAGTTTTCAGCTCGCCGGGCAAAATCGCCCTAACTCGAGACGAACGCTTCGCGGTTCTCATCAGGCAGGTTGCTGTCCTGCGGGACTGTGGACGAGTCCGTCATGGACTGTACGTTCGGCGCAGAAGGCGTCTCCTGCGCTTGAATGTCTGTCGTGGCAGAAGTATCTGCTGCCAGATTCAACTCTACCCGTTCTTCCATGCGGATCTGGCCGCGCAAGAAAGCTCCTTCTTCGGTGGCAAAGGCAGCCGTGACCACGTTGCCCCACACCCGTCCCGTGCTGCGAATCTCTACCTTTTCGGCAGTTATATTACCCCGCACCGTTCCAGCAATGATCACCACATTGGCGCGCAGTTGGTCGCACAATACCCGGCCCGTTTCGCTAACCACCAGCAAACCCCGCAAAGCCACATCGCCTTCCAACGTGCCCTCAACCCGCACTCCCCCTACTCCGCCCAGTTGGCCGCGCCAGGAGACTCCTACTCCCAATACGGAAGTAATTCGGTCGACTGGCGCGGGGGCTTCGCTGGCAGGAGCTGGGGAAGGATCGGTACGCTTTCGGAACATATCAATGTTTATCCATGAATGTGATTCCGTAGAAGCGGAATCGTCTTGCGTCTCTACTTTGGTAAGATTGGTTTATTCGGGCGGTTCAGGCACACCCATAATATTGTAACCCGAATCCACATAGATGACCTGCCCGGTTGTCTTGGCGCCGAGATCCGAGCACAGGAACAGCGCCGCACCGCCTACGTCATCGATCGTTACAGGCTGTTTCAAAGGTGCTAATTCGCTAAATACTTTGTACATGGTCTTGAAGCCAGAAACGCCTGCCGATGCCAGCGTGCGGATGGGACCCGCCGAAATGGCGTTCACCCGCACGCCTTGCGAACCCAGGTCATAGGCTAAGTAACGCACCGAAGCCTCCAGAGCAGCCTTAGCTACGCCCATTACATTGTAATGCGGCGCCACTTTCTCGGAGCCGTAATAGGTCAACGTCACCAGAGCGCCGCCCGGACGCAAGACGGGTTGGAAAGCTTGCGCCAGTGCGGTGAAGGAGTATACGCTGATATCCATTGCCAGGTGAAAGCCAGCCCGGCTAGTATTGTAGTATGGCCCAGAAAGTTCTTCCCGGTTAGCAAAGGCAATGGAGTGGATCAGGATATCCACTTGGCCAAAGGCCTGCGCGGCGCGTTCAGCTACCTGTTGAATTTGTGCATCGTCCGCTACATCGCACGCCTCCACAAAAGTCGCCCCCACCGAATCTGCTAACGGGCGCACGCGCCGTTCCAATGTCTCTCCCGCGTAGCTGAAGCCGAGCTGAGCACCTTGCTCATGAAAAGCTTTAGCAATCCCCCAGGCAATCGAGCGTTCGTTGGCGACGCCGAAGATCAGCGCCGTTTTTCCCTGTAATAAACCCATGGCAACCTCCATAAATTATTAGCTTTCAGGATTGGCCAACCTGGTAGTTGGGCGCTTCTTTGGTGATGATCACGTCGTGCGGATGGCTTTCGATCAGGCCGGCATTGGTGATGCGCACCAGGCTTGTTTTGGTACGCAGCATTTCTAAATTCGCCGCGCCAGCATATCCCATTCCCGACTTCAACCCGCCCACCAGTTGGAAAACATAGTCATGCAGATTACCCTTGAAGGGCACTCGGCCTTCGATACCCTCCGGCACCAATTTACCGCTGCTCGATTGGCCTGAGGCATAGCGATCTCGTCCGTAGCCTTGCATGGCACCCAGGCTGCCCATGCCGCGGTATTCTTTGAATCGCCGGCCCTCGTACAGTACCACGTCGCCCGGCGATTCTTCCAGCCCGGCAAGCAAGCTGCCCAACATAACAGTATCTGCCCCGGCTGCAATCGCTTTGACGATGTCGCCGCTATACTTGATGCCACCATCAGCAATGATCGGGATGCCCAGCGAGTGCGCCGCCTGCGCACAGGTATGGATGGCGGAGAGCTGCGGCATGCCTGCGCCGGCAATGATGCGCGTGGTGCAGATCGAGCCGGCCCCCACGCCGATTTTCACCGCGCTGGCGCCTGCTTTAACCAACGCCTGCACGCCTTCGGCAGTCACAACGTTTCCGGCGATTACCGGCAGCTCAGGCCAATTGTGATGGATGCGCTGGATGGCGCGGATCACGCCAACAGAATGCCCGTGGGCGGTATCCACTGCCACCAAATCAACATCGTTATCTGCCAGCAGTTGCATGCGCTGTTCCAGGTCGGCTCCCACGCCGACTGCCGCACCCACCAGCAAACGATCGCGGGAATCCAGCGCCGCGTTGGGGAAATCACGCGCTTTTTGGATATCCTTGACCGTTAACAACCCTTTCAGGATGCCGTTCTCGTCCAGGAGAGGAAGCTTTTCAATGCGATGTTTTTGCAGCAAGCGCTTGGCATCTTCCAGGCTGATGCCCACCAAAGCCGTGACCAACGGCTGGGGGGTCATGAACTGGCTGACTGGCAGATCGTAATCGCTTTCTTCTACAAAGCGCACATCCCGGTTGGTCAAAATGCCCACCAGCCTGCCCTGCGGATCAGTGATCGGCACGCCGCTTATATGGTAAGTGGACATAATGTGCTCTGCTTCTCGCAGCGATGCATCCGCCGGCAGAGTGATCGGTTCGACGATCATCCCCGACTGCGAGCGCTTGACCTTATCTACTTCACCGGCTTGAATGTCCGGCGGCATATTTCGATGGATGATTCCTACGCCCCCTTCACGCGCCAGGGCGATTGCCAAACGCGCCTCGGTCACCGTGTCCATGGCTGCCGATAGGATTGGGATATTCAGGCGGAATTCTTTGGTGAGCTGCGCCTGCACATTGGTTTGGTCAGGCAAGACTTCAGTATAACCCGGAACGATGAGCACATCATCGAATGTCAAGGCCTCAAACTGGTTGAATAATTCTTCGTTCATTTATTCTCCTCTCTAATGGTGAAACAACCGGATGCCCGAGAAGATCATAACCATTCCATAAAGATTGCAGGCTTCAATAACGATATCATCACGGTTCGAGCCTCCCGGCTGCAAAACATACTTGACCCCACTCATGGCTGACCGGTCGATCGAATCACGAAACGGGAAGAAGGCATCAGAACCCAGCACGACATCTTGCATGCCGTCCAGCCAGGATCGTTTTTCGTCAGGCATCAGTTGGCGGGGAACGACTTCGAAGATTTCTTCCCAGCCTTCCCGTTCTACGGACGTCACATCCTCGCGCAAGTACAGATCGATGGCATTATCTCGTTCGGGGCGTTTGACGCTTGGCTTGAACTCGAGGCCCAAAACTTCCGGGTGCTGGCGTAAACGCCATAGATCAGCCTTGGTTCCTGCCAAGCGAGTGCAGTGAATACGCGACTGCTGTCCTGCTCCAACTCCAATGACCTGTCCATCAACTGCATAACAAACCGAATTAGATTGGGTGTATTTCAGCGTGATCCAGGCAATGATCATGTCGCGAATGGCCGATTCGGGTAGATGCTTGTTCTGGGTAACAATGTTATTGAAATCGGTGCGGGTAACCGGACGATCGTTGCGCCTCTGTTCGAAGGTGATGCCATACACTTCTCGCGTTTCCATCATTCCTGGCTCGTATTCCGGGTCAATGGACAGCACAACATATTTCGAGCCCTTCTTACTGCGCAAGATTTCCAAAGCTTCCGGCTCATATCCTGGCGCGATCACGCCGTCAGATACTTCACGGTTCAGCAGCCGTGCCGTTGCCGCATCGACCACATCACTGAGCGCTACCCAATCTCCAAATGAACACAAGCGATCCACCCCGCGGGCGCGGGCGTATGCGTTTGCCAGCGGAGAAAGCTCCACATCCTGCACAAAATATGCCTGTCGCAGGCTTTCCGACAGCGGCGTGCCAACCGCAGCCCCGCTTGGGCTGACGTGCTTGAACGAGGCGGCAGCCGGCAGCCCGGTCGCCTGTTTAAGCTCCTTAACCAGTTGCCAGGAATTGAGCGCATCCAACAAGTTGATATATCCCGGCGTGCTGTTCAATGCCTGGATTGGTAAGGCGCCTGTTTTCATATAGACGCGCGCCGGCGTCTGGTGCGGGTTGCACCCATAACGTAGAAGAAGTTCGTTTTCGGACATTTGGTTCCTTTCTAAGCCTGGCTCAGGTAGGCATGGATAGCTGTATCATAATGGGCGGTATGGGCAAAACCTTTCAATGCCAGACTGCGCCGCATTTCGGCTGAGACTTCGCCGTTCTGCAATGCGGCCAATACTGCCAGGTAATCTGCCGGATCGCATACCAAGGTGACGCGCTCGTGGTTCTTGGCCGCGGCACGGATCAGGGTCACACCTCCGATATCGATATTTTCGATCGCATCCTCCAGGGTGACGCCCGGTTTAGCAATTGTTTGCTCGAAGGGATACAAGTTGACTGCTACCAGGTCGATGTAATCCCAGCCCAAGTTGCGCAACTCCTGCAGATCGGCTTCTGTAGGTCGCGCCAGCAACCCTCCATGGATAGCAGGGTGCAGTGTTTTTACGCGCCCGCCCAGGATTTCGGGAGAGTGTGTATAATCGGCGACTTCGGTCACAGGCAGCCCGTTCTCTTGAAGCAAACGTGCAGTGCCTCCCGATGCCAGCAATGTCCAGCCCAGCTTGCTCAATCCAAGCGCAAATTCAACGAGGCCGGTCTTATCAAATACGGACAAGATAGCTTTTGGCATGATTTGTTCCTTTCTTGAAATATAACATAATCCACCTTAAAACATTTTATGTCTTAAATAAATTTTTAAGGGCAGACACAAGCAATGTGTGCTCGGCAGCATGCACGCGTTCTTCCAAGGTTTCCAACGTGTCCTGAGCCATGATCGGCACAACTTGTTGAGCCAGCACCGGACCTACATCCACGCCTTCATCTGGTACCAAGTGCACCATGATGCCAGTTTGTTGGATCTCGCCTTGCCGGTAAGCTTCATAAGCTCGCTCAATGGCATGTGTTCCCGGAAATGTTCCCGGTAGGGCGGGGTGCAGGTTAATCACCTGCCCGGGAAAGCGGTTCAGAAAAGCTGAAGTCAAAATGCGCATCCAGCCTGCCAAGATCACAAAATCGGGCTGATAAGAGGCCGCCAATTCGGCCAGTTCGGCGTCATACTCGGAGCGCTCCTGTTCTTTCCGCTTGGGTTTGACCAGCGCTGGGATACCTGCCCGGCGCGCCCGCTCTAGCCCATAAGCGTCCGCTTTGTTTGAGATAACGACTGCTACCTGGGCCGAGAGATCTCCACAGGCGCACGCATCCAGGATGGACTGCAAATTGGAGCCAAACCCCGAAATCAACACCACCAACCTATTCATGCAGCAAAGTTACCTTTCTTTCTCCCGGCGCCAGCTCTCCAATGATCCAGGCCTGTTCAGGCAAGGCCTGCAGTAAAGCCTGGACGCTTTCTGCTGCTGCTATTACAACCATACCAACACCCATGTTGAAAACCCGGTACATTTCATCCGTGGCAATTTGGCCGCGTTGTTGAATAAGCCTGAAGAGCGGCGGTATGGGCCAACTTCCCAGGTGGATGTTCGCACCCAGTCCTAGAGGCAAGACGCGGGGAATATTCTCAATGAAACCGCCGCCGGTCAAGTGTGCCAGTGCCTTGATGCCCAACTCTTTTCTAGCGAGCAGCGGCTTCAGCAAACCCAGGTATGAGCGGTGTGGCGCCAACAACATCTCGCCCAACGTAGCGCCCAACTCTGGAAAAGTGTTTTCCAGAGGAACATCCTCAAAGATTTTTCGGATCAGTGAATATCCATTTGTGTGAGGGCCAGACGAGCGCAGACCCACTAGCACATCCCCTGCTGCCAGGGTTGAGGTGCCTTTGGCATCCAGGTGCGGCAGGATTTCTGCACGTTCGACCACCCCTACGATCGTTCCAGCGACATCGAACTCGCCGGCTACATACACGCCGGGCATTTCCGCCGTCTCGCCACCCAGTAATGCACAGCCGGCCTCCCGGCACGCCAAGGAGATGCCCGTCACGATCTCAGCGACAACTTCGGGAGAAAGGCGGGAGGTTGCAAAATAATCGAGGAAGAATAACGGGTGCGCGCCTTGCACCAGGATGTCGTTGATGCAATGGTTGACGATATCCTGACCAATGCTGCCATAACACCCGGCCTGGGCGGCCAGTTTAACCTTGGTGCCCACGCCATCCGTCGAGCCTACCAGCACCGGGTTCGCCATGGCTTTGAGTCCCGCGGCATCATACAACCCACCAAAGGCTCCGATCCCCAACAGCACCTCGGGCCCGTAGGTGGAGCGCACAGCCTGGCTCATCAGGCTGACAGCCCGGTTCCCTGCGTCGATATTCACACCGGAGGCAGCATATGTGCCAGGGCCGGCTTTTGGCTGCTCTGCCAGCGCCTGCCAACCGATGTCTTTGCGATACTGCATCCCATCGAAATGCACCTGCCCGGCAGCCTGGTAGGACTGCGCCAGCGCCGTCTTCAGGTCCTCGCCCCAGCCGGTGACGCCCAGAACTCGCCCGCCGGCTGTGACCACCTGCTCTGCCTCAAAACGCGTCCCAGCATGGAAGATCACCGGGCGCGTTCCAATCTCTAACGGATCAGGCTGTTCTTCTAGACCGCTGATAACCCGCCCGGAGAGTATTTTGCCCGGATAGTTTTCAGAGGCTATCACCACGCAGGCAGCCGCTCCTTGCTTCCAGCGAACATCTACTTCAGCCAGCCGTCCATCCACGCAAGCCTCGGCAATATCGAGTAGATCGGATTCCAGCAGCATCATCAGGGGCTGCGTCTCTGGATCGCCAAAGCGGCAATTGAACTCGAGCACACGCACCCCTTGCGCAGTCAACATCAGCCCGGCATATAACACACCGATGAAAGGAATCCCTTCGCTGCGCAATCCATCGATTGTAGGTTGCAAGACTGTTCGCACGATTTCATCCACCAGGATGGGCGGGCATACCGGCGCGGGTGCGTAGGCGCCCATTCCTCCTGTGTTAGGGCCCTGGTCGTTATCTAGCAGACGTTTGTGATCTTGTGCGGGCGGCATTGGCCTGACCACCTTGCCGTCCGTAAATGCCAGCAGCGACACTTCTGTTCCCATCAGGCGTTCTTCCAAGATCACCTGCCTGCCAGCCTCGCCAAACTCTTGATCGACCAGCATGGCTCGTAAGGCTGCTTCGGCTTCAGCGACGGTAGCGGGAATTATGACGCCTTTTCCCGCTGCCAGGCCAGATGCCTTGATCACTGGTGGAAATTCTGCCGGCGGGAGGCTGGCCCGGCGCAGATAGGCCAGGGCTGGCTCCAGGCTTTCGAAGGTGGCAGACCGACCGGTGGGAATGTGGTGACGATTCATAAAATCTTTGGCAAATGCTTTGGAAGATTCTAACTGCGCCGCTGCTTGGCTTGGCCCAAATACTCGCAGACGTTTGCCAATTTTATTCTTACCTTTGTCTTGTTCCAACATATCCACCAGGCCCAGTGAAAGGGGGACTTCGGGCCCAACCAGCACCAGGTCGATATCGCTATTGTAGGCGAACTCCTTAATCTTATGGATGTCTTCAGCAAAGATGGGTACATTTTGGCCTAACTTTGCCGTGCCGGCGTTCCCTGGCGCAAAGAAGAGTTTCTCTAATCGCGGCGATTGAACCGCTTTCCACCCTAATGCATGTTCTCTTCCGCCGGAGCCTACGATCAATACATTCATGCTTTATCGCCTTTCTACAACGGTGGTCTGTGCCGCCAATTTTTATCCGATTGCTTTATCGAAACCTGTCTTGGTTTGCGCCAGCTCTACATTGATGGGATAATCGCCGGTGAAACAGGCATCGCAGTAACCGCTGTCGCGCTCCACTGCCCGCATCATCCCCTGGTAGGAGAGATAATACAGGGAGTCGCTGCCGATGTGACGGCAAATTTCATCTACCTGCATGTTGTGAGCGATCAGCTCATCGTACGAGCCCATATCCACCCCCATGAAGCAGGGATGGCGAATCGGTGGGCAAGTGATGCGCATGTGGATCTCACGCGCCCCTGCTTCGCGCAGTAAGTGCACCAGCGGTCCTGAGGTATTGCCGCGCACGATGCTGTCATCTAGCACCACCACGCGCTGGTTGCGGATGTTCTCTGCCAAGACATTGAATTTTAACGCTACGCCCTGCTTGCGCAGTGAGTCGGTCGGTTCGATAAAAGTGCGGCCAATATAGCGGTTCTTCATGAACCCATCGTTATAAGGAATGCCAGAAACGCGGCTGTAACCAATCGCAGCCGGAATCGACGAATCGGGCACCGGGATCACCACATCGGCATCGATGGGCATTTCGCGCGCCAGTTCCTCGCCCAGGCGCCGGCGTACCTGGTGCACACACAGGCCGTCCCATTGGCTGTCTGGACGGGAGAAATAGATGTGCTCAAAGATGCAGCGCGCTTGCCGCTTTGCCGGAGGCATGGCCTGGCGCACCCACAAGGCCGCGTTGGTCAGTGTGACCACCTCGCCCGGCCTCACCTCGCGGATCGCCAAACAGCCCAGCGTTTCCAGCGCGCCCGACTCGGATGCCACCACATGCCCGCCACTGGGGAGCATGCCTATGCTCAACGGGCGAAAGCCCCAAGGATCACGCGCCGCATATACGCCATCGCGCGTCAGAATAACCAGCGAATAAGCACCTTTCCACTTAGGCATAGCCCACTGAATGCGCTCATCCCAGGTATTGCCTTGTGCTCCTGCCAACATCATCGTCAAGATTTCCGAATCGGAAGAAGAGAACAATCCCACGCCCCTGTGCAACAGTTCCTGGCGTAACTCAGCCGCGTTAACCAGGTTGCCATTGTGCGCCAAGGCCACCGGCCCATGTTGGGTCTCGATCAAGAAGGGCTGGGCATTGCGCTCCGATGGCGCCCCCGTGGTTGAATAGCGCGTGTGCCCGATAGCATAATTCCCTTGCAGCGGCGCCAGGTTCTGTGGTGTGAATACTTGCGATACCAGCCCCACATCTTTGTGGATGCGAATGGCTCGCCCATCTGCTACAGCAATCCCCGCGGCTTCCTGGCCGCGGTGCTGCAGAGCAAATAACCCAAAGAATATCATGCGCCCCACATCTTCATGTGGTGCAAACACACCGATCACACCGCATTCTTCCCGAGGTCTATCTAACGAAACCATCACTTCTCCTGGCCATCAATTTTAACGACTGCATCGTCAGTTCGTATTTTATCTGCCATCTGTCTTTGATAGGCGGAAACTTTTTCTCGCACAGCTAGATCAGTCAATCCTAAAATCTTAGCAGCCAGCAAAGCGGCATTGGCCGGTTCCAATACCACCGCCGGGGCAATCCCGGATGGCATGCGCAGCGAAGAAAATATGTCTACTCCGCCAAAATTATCGCTGGGCGGCGGGCAGGCGATCACCGGAGCTGTTACTACTCCATCGGTAAAGCCAGAGAGGGCATTGCTGCGCCCTGCGACTGTTATGTATACCTTTGGGCGCGGATCGGCTTCGTATTCGCGCAGGATATCCAGGGTGTGTTGGACAGTTTTATGAGCCGAGCCAACCCTGAGCGCCACATCCAATCCAAACGAGCGCGCTGCCGTGGCGATTTTGAGGCAGTGCGCTTCATCGGCTTTTGAACCCATCAGGATCACAACCAAGCATTGCTTACCAAGGGGATTACTCATAGAATGATGCCCGCCTTTCTTAAATTCTCCACCAGGCGCGGCTCGACCGGATAGCTGCCTGGTTGGAATACTTGCCCGGTTAACATTTCGTAGATCGAGATATACCGTTGGCTGGCTGCCACCCACAAAGATGCTGGCATGATCGGCGGTTCGCCATCGCCACGATATCCCAGTTGGGCATATGCCAGGCGAACGAACTCCTTGTCAAAATTCTCTGGTTCCTTGCCGTCTGCGAAACACTGTGCATAGCTTTCTGCTCTCCAGAAGCGCGACGAATCCGGTGTGTGTACTTCATCGATCAACAGCACCCGCCCGTCTGCGGCCCGCCCGAATTCATACTTTGTATCTACCAGGATCAGACCCACTTTCTGGGCAATGGCCTGGCCGCGCTCAAAAATTGCCAATGCGGCCGCTTGCACTTGGTCCCAGGTGGCTGCATCCAACAGCCCTTTTTCGCTTACTTCCGCACAGGTCAGGCGTTCATCGTGCCCGGTTGGGCCACCCTTGGTAGTAGGCGTGATGATTGGTCTGGGCAGCAGTTGGTTTTTGCGCAGGCCTTCCGGAAAGTCGTAGCCATAAATGCGCCGTTCACCCAAGGAATAGCGATACCACAGGGCGGTGGATGTTACGCCGGTAATGTATCCCCGTACGATCACTTCCACAGAGAGTGGCTCGGCTTCTGCGGCAACCACTGCATTGGGGTCTGGGGTGGCTTGCAAGTGGTTGGGAAGGATGTCTTGAGTATGGTCGAACCACCAGTTCGCCAGTTGGTTCAAGACCTGCCCTTTGTATGGCACCAGCGCCAAGTTACGGTCGAATGCCGAAAGGCGATCTGTCGTGACCAGCAGCCTAGTCTTATTGCCCAGGTTATCGGTCTTGCAGTTATACCAATCTCGCACCTTGCCCACCTGTCGTCCCGGCAGCGGCAGGTTCGAGCCACCGAAAGCAAGTGGTAGGATTTCGGCCAGCTGACCTGGAGAACAAGTTTGACTTGAAGAGTGCACCGCTTGATTATGCATCTTTTACGCTCCTGTACTGGGTATATCGATTATGCCTGGGCGGCAAATTTCACGCCGTTTTCAAAGAGTCTTAACCCCGTTCCCCAGCACTCGCCGCGCGTAAAGTGCGGGTGTTGGTACGGATAGATGTGATTCTCCGGGTGCGGCATCAATCCTAATACATTGCCCCGCGGGTTGCAGATCCCGGCAATATCTCCCATGGAGCCATTCGGGTTTTCAGGATAGGCGCCTGCACCGTGGCTTGTAGTACTACCGTGGCGATCCGTACCGCCTGCCTGAGCATAAACCAAAGCCACCTGGCCCTGCTTATGCAGGATTTCTAACATAGCCGGATCTGCCAACTGAAAATTTCCCTCGCCGTGAGCCACCGGGCAGTAGATGAGTTCTGTCATACCACACGTCCATAAGCACTGTTCGGAACGCGGCACCAGCGTCACCCAACGGCACTCGAAATGCCCGCTGGCATTGAAGGTTAGGGTAGCTTGCTGCGCTTCAGATGCGGATGCTATCCCCGGCAAGATACCGGCCTTGACCAGCGCCTGGAAGCCGTTGCAAATCCCAATGACCGGTTTACCGCTGTCTACAAAGAGGCGCACTTCATCCGCAAAATAGGCGATCAGATCCAGGGCGAATAAACGTCCAGCTCCCAGAGCATCTGCGTAGGAAAAGCCGCCTGGCAACACCATCATCTGATAGTCGGCCCAACGGCGCTCGTTATTCCGAAGTTGATTCAAGTGGACGATCTCGGCCTGCGCCCCTGCCAATTGGAGAGCTTCCGCCACATCCAGGTCGCGGTTCGTGCCGGTAGCGTATAAGATCAACGCGCGTGGTTTCATAATTTTCTTCCAGTTTCTTCAACGGGTGAATGGTGGGTGTTTCCCTTCCAGGCATCAACCAGGGCTGGAACCGGCAATGATATATACTGTGTGCCCGAAAAAGCGATCTCTAGTCGGCTGGTATCATTGACAACGCCAATCATGTGGAACGGCGATCCTGACTTGCCAAGGATTTCTTCAAAGGCCACGCAATTCTGCGGGCAAACTTCAGCCAGCAGGCAGCCGTTCGTCTCGCCGAATAGGGCCGAGAACGAGTCATACGAGGTTTGTACGTCCAGTGAAGCACCCAATCGCCCGCCGATGCACATCTCGGCAATTGCCGTTCCCAATCCACCCTCGCACAGGTCATGGCAGGCTCTTACCAGGCCATTTTTCATAGCCTGGTGAAGCGCCCGGTAAAGCGTTGGGGCAAATTCTGGTAACCCAGGAGCGCTGCCGGTTATTTCTGACCGGCCAAGCAAGTATAGGCTGTTACCCGGTTCTTTCAAATCCATCGTAACAGATTTCGAGACATCTTCGATCAGCCCAATTGCCGAGATAAGCAGAGTAGGAGGAATGGCATGGCGTAGGCCGTCCGTACCCAGGTATTCGTTGTTGAGCGAGTCCTTGCCCGAAATGAACGGCGCCTGGTAGTATAGTGCGGCGTCATAGCAGCCGCGCGCCGCTTCGACCAGGCTGCCCATGTTCTCAGGACGCAGCGGGTCGCCCCAACAGAAGTTGTCCAAAAGCGCTATTCGATCTGGATTGCAGCCAACAGCTACCGCATTGCGAATGGCCTCATCGATCACGCTAACAGCCATGTTATATGCATTTAGTTTGCCGTACTCGGGATTGATGCCATTGGACAGTACGATACCCGTTTTTCCCTTTGCCCCGATCGGTTTAAGCACACAGGCATCCGCCGGCCCATCGTTTTGAGCGCCGGTCAGCGGTTTGACCACTGTGCCTCCCTGCACCTCGTGATCGTAAATGCGGATCACGGCTTCTTTTGAGGCCACGTTGGGTTTAGAAAGCCACCCAATCAGGGTGGTGTTGGGATCTTGCGTTCTAGTTGGATCGTACGGGTTGAGCATTTCTACGCCTGTACCGGTCACCGCGGTCAACTTGCGCTGAGGAATACCCTCATGTAAGAACTCATTTTCCAGGTTTAGCACCACCTGCCCATCATAATGCACGATCAAGCGCCGGGTATTGGTAAACTCGCCGATGTCGGTAAGTTCGACATCATAAGTATCGCATAGAGTCTGCAGCGCGGGCAAATCGGCGGGGGAAACTGCTACCACCATGCGTTCCTGCGCTTCCGAAAGCCAGATCTCCCAAGGAGCTAGGCCAGGGTACTTAAGACGCACATCCTTCAACTCAATCGTGGCTCCTATCAGGCTGGACATTTCACCAACCGCCGAAGACAGGCCGCCCGCGCCGCAATCTGTCACGGCATGGTACAAACCAGTGTCGCGTGCCCGCAAGATCACTTCGATGCCCCCCTTTTCAATAATAGGAGCACCGATCTGAACCGAAGCGCCGGCGACTTCGCCCGTTTGGGCATCCATTGTTTGCGACGAGAAAGTCGCCCCGCGCAGTCCATCTCGACCAGTGCGCCCGCCTAGCACGATCACCCGATCGCCGGCCAGCGGCTGACGTGGGTGACTATTGCGCGGTGCAATTCCCACGCAGCCGCAGAATACCAGCGGGTTGGCCGTGTAGCCGGGATCATACAAGATGGCGCCGTTCACCGTGGGAATACCGATTTTGTTGCCGTAGTCCTGCACGCCTGCTACCACCCTCGACTGGATGCGGCGAGGGTGCAGCACGCCATCGGGAAGCGCTTCCAGGCTCAGATCTTGGGGACCAAAGCACAACACATCCGTTGCCGCGATCGGCTTGGCAGAAACCCCCATCACATCCCGGATCACTCCCCCCACGCCTGTGTTAGCGCCACCAAAAGGTTCGATGGCGGAGGGGTGGTTATGCGTCTCTACCTTAAAGGATACTTCAAATTCATCATCGAATTCAATGATCCCGGCGTTGTCCACAAAGGCAGAGAGCACCCAGGGAGCAGAAATCTTTTCGGTAGCTGCCCGGATATAGGTTTTCAATAGGCCATTGATCTGCTCAGCCGGCTTTTGGATGCCGGGATTAGTCTGCAACCCGGGAATGAACAAGCTTGGGCCCAGGATCGCCGAGTGCACATCGACCAACGCCCGGAATGTTTTATGGACGCAGTGCTCACTCCAGGTTTGAGCGATCATTTCAAATTCGATATCGGTCACTTCGCGCCCTTCCCGCCGAAAATAGTCCTGGACCGCATGCATTTCAACCAGGTCGAGTGCTGCGCGGCGCTCCTGTGAAAGCGCCAGCAATCCATCATCATCCAGCTCGCGCACTGGAAAAACTTCAACCGCGCTAGAAGCTGCGGCCGGCTGAGGAAAAACAGGCTCGATCTCCCCTATAGCGTAGCGTTGAATGACCGGGTTGGCCAGCAGGCGCCGCGCCAGCAGGTGCAACGTTTCCTCCGTGATCCCTTTGCCGCCCACCTGGTAACGCTGTCCGGTGCAGACGCGTTGCACGCCTTCGATCCCCAACACGCCCGAAGCACGCACGATCTGTTCTGCGACCGGATCGGTCACCCCAGGCCGCAGAGCCACTTCGAGGGTGTGGCTGCATGTTTTGCTCTCAGCCTGGCGAAAAATCAAACGACCCCATTCGGCTGTTTGCGTGATGGGGTCGCTGAGGAGTTCGAGCGCAATCCTTTGAAGATTCGACTCGCTGACCTGGCCTTCAATGAAGTAGAGGTCCTGGCAGGCCAGCTTCTCCACAATTGTCATGCCCTTAGCCAGGCCCAGGGCATGAGCATCTGCCAGCAGTCCGGCAGAGCGCGGGTCGCCGGCGCAACGCGGGCGGACAATAAAACGATAAATGTTCAATTTAGTTGATGTCGCATTCTCCATGATTCTATCTTTTCCTCAGGAAGGTGTGAGCATGCTGTGGGGGCACAAAAAAACAAACCTACCTGCTTGCGCCCATCGATATTGTATCATATACACCAAGACTCGACTAGACAACTTCGTAAATTACTTTATAATGTTAAAGTTCTAAATGAATTCTTCCTCGCCACTTTGGAGTTGATCATGGATTACGAAACTTATCTTTCCCCTTTTTCATGGCGCTACGGCAGCACCGAGATGCGCCAGGTTTGGAGCGAGGTCAATCGCCGCCGCCTGTGGCGCCGCTTGTGGGTGACTCTGGCACAGGTGCAATCAGAACTGGGCTTAGTGCATCCCAACCAGGTAGCTGCCCTATCCGCCCAGGTGGAGGCGGTGAATATTCCTCGCGCTCTAGAGATCGAAGCTGAAATCCATCACGATTTGATGGCAGAATTAAAAACCTTTGCCGAGCAGGCTCCCGAAGGCGGCGGTATCTTGCACCTGGGCGCGACTTCGATGGATATTGAGGATAATGCAGATGCCCTGCGTATTCGCCAGGCCCTCGATCTGGTTCTGCAGCGCTTATCCGGCTTGTTAGCACTCTTTGCAGACCGGATTGAGTCCTGGGCCAATG
>CAZVRZ010000056.1:0-14193 GCA_964629965.1 uncultured Anaerolineaceae bacterium | reverse complement strand
CGCCGAACCCACTACCCTTGGCTATCGCCTCGCACAGTATGCCCAGGATTTGCTGCTCGATTGGCAATCTCTGCAAAGCGTGCGCCAGGGGATCCGCGGCAAGGGTTTCAAAGGTGCGGTGGGCACGAGCGCTTCGTACGCCGAGCTGCTGGGTGAAATGGTTTCCGCCAGCCCCGATTGCCAGCCTATCGACCAGGTTCTAGCGGATTTTGAAGCGCGCCTATCCACTAGTCTGGATCTACCCTTTTTCCCGGTCACTACGCAAGTTTACCCGCGCAAACAGGATTACCTGGTACTGAGCGCTTTGGCCGGCCTGGGTGCATCGATGTACAAATTTGCCTTTGACCTGCGCTTGCTGCAATCGCCGCTCTTTGGCGAATGGAGCGAGCCTTTTGCAAAAAAGCAGGTGGGCTCATCTGCCATGCCTTTCAAACGCAACCCTATCAATGCCGAAAAGATCGACTCTCTCAGTCGCGCCCTGGCTCAGATGCCCCGGATAGCCTGGGATAACGCCGCTCACTCTCTACTGGAACGCACCCTGGATGATTCGGCCAATCGTCGCAGCCTACTCCCGGAGGCCTTCTTAATCGTGGATGAACTGTTGCGCGTCGGTATGCGCATTTTGGATGGATTGGTTATCAATGAAAAGGGCATAGCCCAAAACCTGGCTAACTTTGGGCCATTTGCGGCTATCGAACGCGTTTTAATGGCACTGGGAAAGGTCGGGGCAGATCGCCAGGCAATGCATGAACAACTGCGCCAGCATGCTATGCAGGCTTGGGCCGCGGTGCAGGCAGGACAGCCCAACCCACTGGTCGAGCTGGTGGCAGGCGACCCGTCCCTGCAGGCTTACTTATCTGCCGGTGCGCTGCGTTCTTTGATGGATGCAAGTGGACACCTGGGCGACGCCCCGCAGCGCGCTCGCACCCTGGCGGATCATGTGCGCTGTTCGATTAACGATAAATAGTCTCGTCGCGTCCGGGACCAGTTGAGACATAGCTCACGCGCACGCCGGTCAACTCTTCCACTTTTTCGACATATACCTTTGCCTGGAACGGCAGCCGGGCAAAATCTGTGATGCCCACTGTTGGCTGCATCCAGCCTTCCATCTCGATATATTCAGGCTCGCATTGTGACAACCAGCGAGCATCGCCATCCCAATAATGTTGTATAACACCCGGCTTATCTGGGTGACGGTAGCCAATGCCTATTTTGATCACCGGCAGCTTATCCAACACATCTAGCTTGGTCAACGCCAGGTCTGTATAGCCGCTCAATTGTCCGGTAAAGCGCACGATTTCCGCATCCAGCCAGCCGCAGCGTCGCGGGCGTCCAGTGACCGTGCCGAATTCATTTCCTTCATTCCGCAGCAGGTCACCGGTTTCATCCAGCAGCTCGGTTGGCATGGGACCCGCGCCCACCCGGCTGGTATAAGCCTTGGCAACGCCAATCACGCGCCTGATCCAGTGCGGGGCAATGCCTAGCCCGGCGGCTGCGCCGCCCGCGATCGTAGAAGAAGCCGTGCAAAATGGGTATGTTCCCCAATCGTTATCGAGTAAAGCGCCCTGGGCTCCTTCGAGCACGATGTGAGCATCCTCCGTTAGCGCTGCCTGCAAGATTCCAAACGACTCGCCTACCATATCCTTGATCTGGACATACTGAGCCAGCTTTTCCTGGATAACCTGCTCTAAATTTAGCGTTGGCATGCCAAATGCTTTGAAGATAACGTTCTTAACCTCCAGTTGGATAGCCAATTTTTCACGCAGCACAGCCTCATCAGCAAAATCTGCCAGCCGGATGCCGTTATAACTCACCTTGTCTGCGTAGGTTGGGCCAATACCGCGTTGGGTGGTGCCTGTCTTGCTCCTGCCTTTAGCCTTTTCATGGATTTCCTCGATCATCGGGTGATAAGGCATCACCACGTGGCAGCGCGGCGATATCCAAAACCGCCCGTTCAGATTCAAACCTTTTTCGTGAATGAACTGGATCTCTGCAATCAAGGTAGCCAGGTTCACGATCACTCCCGGCCCAATAATACATTTTGTCTTGGGATTGGCAATACCATTTGGCATCAGGCGCAGTTTAAAGGTGCCATATTGATTCACCACGGTGTGCCCGGCATTATCTCCACCATTGTAGCGCGCCACCAGATCGGCACCCTCGCACAACAGATCAACCATTTTTCCTTTTGCTTCATCGCCCCATTGTGAACCAACCACCACTGTTACGCTCATACGTTCTTTCTCCTGATTAGGTTATTATGCATTCTCCAGCAGCTTTTGCACCTGCTCTTTTTCGAGCGGCGGGGCGATGAAAAAACCCTGCACAAATTCGCATCCCATTCCTTGCAATTTGTGAAGCTGCTTTTCATTTTCAATTCCCACCGCAACCACTTTCATACCAAGGCCACGCGCCATCACCATGATAGCCTGCACAATGCGCAAATTGGTGTTGCTGCTGTCCAGTGTACTGATGAATGACCGGTCGATCTTAAGCGCATTTAACGGGAAACCCGACACATAACTGAGCGAAGAATATCCAAAACCAAAATCATCAACCAGGATTTGCATCCCCTGTTGTTGCAACTTTTGTAGCACGGAAGTGGTCTCAGGGTCTTTCTTCATCAACTCGCTTTCGGTAACTTCGAGGCTCAGGCTGCTGGGGCTTAACCCTGTCTTCTGTAAGGCGCTGTCAATCTCATCCACCAGGTCAGGTCGAGAGAGCTGCCGTCCAGAGATATTGACGCTCATCTGAAGCGTTTTTGCTATTGGGTAATTTCCTTGCCATTCCTTCATCTGCCGTGTGGCTGCTGCCAGCACCCATTGGTCGATATTGACGATCAAGCCGGTCTTTTCAGCCAGGGGTAAGAAATCCTTAGGCAGAAGGGTCCCCTGGTTTGGGGTTACCCAGCGAAGCAACGCCTCGAAGCCAACCAGCGATTTACCAGATAGATCCGAATTACCGGATATGTCTGCGCTGTTCTGCAATGACACGATTGGTTGGTACAACAGCTTCAATTCAGCGTTGTCCAGAGCACTGCGCAGATCGATTTCCATGGCCAGGCGCTGCATAATATTTTTTCGCATTTCCGGATCAAATAATTCGAAGCGGTCGCGCCCCGCCTCTTTGGCACGATACATTGCAATATCTGCATCCCGCAGCAAATCTTCCGGATCGCGATAGGCTTTGCTCCCAATGACAATTCCGATGCTGGCAGTGATGTGCAGCTTTTGTCCGGGTAACATTTCTGTGTTGTTGAGCTCTGTTTGCACGCGCTTGGCAACCTGCGTGGCATCAATAACATCATGGATATCTTCCACCAGGATGACAAACTCATCTCCGCCCAGGCGCGCCACCAGGTCCATTGGGCGAACGATCTTTTCCAGGATGCGAGCTGCCGCAATCACTAGTTGATCGCCCATCAGGTGGCCCAGGCTGTCATTTACATCTTTAAAACGATCCAGATCAAGGAACAAGACGGCAAAGCTGTACGTTGAGCGGCGGTATGATTTCTCAAGGGCAAGTTTCAAGCGTTCCATCAGCGACGCCCGGTTAGAGACCCCGGTCAATACATCGTGCAAGGCATCATACCGCAGTTTTTGTTGGGCCAGTTCCCGATCGGTTATATCCGTTTGAGATCCTGCCATGCGATGGGCAGGTCGCTGATGAGCGCGAATGGCAAACCCACGGCTGAGCACCCAGCGGTATGTACCGTTCTCGTGCCGGATACGATGCTGATTCTCAAAATGCGAAGTTTGCCCAGTGATGTGGGCGTTCAAATCTTTTTTAAGCTTCTGCAGATCATCGGGGTGAACCAGGCGGAACCATTCGTCTGGAGTATCGCCAATCTCATCTTCCGCATATCCCAGCATATCTTTCCAACGGGAAGAGAAATAGATACGGCGCGTCTTTAGATTCCAATCCCACAAGCCATCATTTGCACCGCGTACCGCCAGAGCATAGCGTTCCTCGCTCTCGCGCAGGGCCAACTCGACACGTTTGCGTTCCTGGATTTCCTGTTGGGCTTTTTCGTACAGATTGGCGTTCTCGATGGCTGCTATAGCGTAATCTGCCAGGGAGGTTAGCATAGCCTCATCCGTAGCTGAAAAAGCGCGCCGGGTCATACGATTATCAACCGAAAGGATGCCGAGAGGAACGTTCTTTGAGATCAGTGGAATGTGCAGCAGGCTGTATACCAAAAAACCCGTGCTTACCTTAAGTGGGTCGCTTTCTCCTCGGGTCACTCGTAGAGGCTTGCCGGAGCGCAATGTTTGTCCTGTCAGCGAATCGGTGATTGGCAAGTGAATGGTGTGGATGACATTCTCATCGATGTTTTTAACCGCTCGCAAATAGAGCTGGCCGCTGGTCTCATCCAACAATGCCAGGAAGCCCTCATCAGCTTTTGTCAGGCGCACCCCGGCGTCTACAATCCGTTTGAGAACATCGCTGACATCCAGGGTTGATGTCAAAGTCTGGCCCACCTGCGACAGGGTAGTCAACCAGTTTACCTGCTCGCGCAGTTGCGCGTTCAGGCGCTCTGCTTCTCGTCGCAAGCGCGTCAGCGTTAGAGCGCTTTCAATAGAAACATTCAGTTTGTCTACCTCTACCGGCTTGTTGAGGTAATCTTGCACGCCGAGGCGAAATGCATCGACTGCCACCTGCTCCGAGCCATGTCCGGTGACCAGGATAGTGGGAATTGACAGGCCTTCTCGCTGCATCTGGCGCAATATATCCAGGCCAGTCATATCTGGAAGTTGCAAATCCAACAGCATCAGATCGATGAATTTGTATTGTTCCCGGATCAACTTCAACGCGTCCTTGCCGTTGTATGCAGCCATTGTTTCATACCCCAGGCTGGGCAAAGCGGTTTTTACCAGGAAATCTGATATCTGTCGATTGTCATCAACAACCAGAATGGTTTCCATATTTTATGATCTAGAGCACTGACGTAAAAAATACGTCTGACATAAAGAATGCATCGCCCTCAATTCTCCCCAAATCCTGGCAGCTCGATCAGTTGGCTTCCGTATTGCACGATATGGAAGGGCATCCAGGCCACACCAAAGAAGTCCAATAACACATCTTTTTTGAGGGGAGTAACGGTTATTTCGGAGAATTCATTGGCCAATTTTCCCCAGCGCTCATTGATCTCATTGACGATCTGCATTTTTTCTTTTTCAAGAAAGACAATCTGTTTCTTGAACTCTTCTATCGCATCCTTCGATTCTTCCACATCTGCTTTGGCCTGCGCCGTCATGCGGCGTTTAGACAATGAAGTGGAAAGCTTGCGGCTGCTTTTCCTTCCGCCAAAAAGTCCCAAGATATTTTCAGCATGTGTACCCATCTCCTCCAATTTTCGTTGGGAGAGCTCTGTCTCGTCCTCCGACAGTTCTCGCTCCTCACGCGATAGCTTGGTTTGGAGCGCTTGAATCTGCTTATCGATCTTGTCGCTGGCTTTGGCGATTTCATCGTTCCGCGCATCGCGCGCAGCATCTGCGCACATGGTGCGAAATTCGGCCGCAGTGATCTCAGGCCCGGCATACTGCTTTAGCCCATCATGCGCCCGTACCGTAGCTTTGGCATTTCGGAAAGCCCAGTCCAGAAAATCCTTTTGTAACCCGGTAAGCATCCTGGCGTCTGAGAACGGCGCTTCCAGGGGCGCAAAGCGCGCCTGCGGATCAGGCTGCGAATCAAAGATGCGCTCGTTAAGCGCCATGTGGGGATATTCTTCCCAACGGATCATGCCGCGCCGGTCGGGGTTTTGCACCAACACAGTTTGGTAAGCCTCGTAATCCAGGTTATATTTCCGATTGAAGAAGCGGGTATGCATCTGGCCCAGGATGACCGGATGATAGATCAATCCCTGGCTGCGCGATTCGGTCGGGATCGACTGCCCGGCAACTTTGAATGCCTGGGTAAAAGTCAAGTTGTTAGGTAAGAAGATCTCCATAATCCCCGTCGGAACAGCCGGGCGCGTCCCAAGTCCGGGCAGTGAGGGCTCTCTAGACACTGCTGGAGTGGTTCCCATGTTCGCTTGCTTTACACCGACCTGGCTGGCAACTGGAATGGCCTGCAGTGTCCCCATGGAGGGTGCCGTGCCCGGCGCAACCTGTACCGGCTGAGTTTCAGATGCAGCAGTAGGCGTCTCTGACGTTGCCAATGTCGCCCCAGCCAATTGATTCAGCGCCGGCAGTTGGGAGCGCGTCAGCGGGCCTGCCAGGTAATTCATTGCCCAGCGTGTCGAGAAAAGCTGCGGCTTTTTTTCATGTACGTTGTGCAGCAAAAAGACCCGTTTCCCTAGTGAAGAGATCAGGCGGTCGTATTGAGAGCGATCCAGACCTCCTGAAGTAGCGCTTTCCAATCCATCCAACAGACGCTGCTTATCTTGCTCGGTTTGCAGTTTGCCAATGAACCACGATCCGGCATTCGAGAGCGCCTTGTAGTCTACATCTACCGGGTTTTGGGTCACCAACACCTGGCCCACGCCAAAGGCGCGCGCCTGTTTTAGCATGCGCAGCATGGGCTGCTTGGATGGCGGGTTGCTGATGGGGGGCAGGTAACCGAAGATTTCATCAAAATACAGGATGGCGCGCAGCGTAGAAGTGCCCGTTTGCGAACGCATCCAGGTTTCTACGGCAGAATACAGCAGCGTGACGAAGAACATGCGCTCAGAGTCTGACAGGTGAGCAATGTAGAACACGCTGTGGCGGGGCCGTCCATCCGGAGCAAAAAGCAGCTGGGGAATATTCAACGGCTGTCCTTCGATCCAGGTCTGGAAAGCAGGTGCGGCCAGGATATTGTTCAACAACATAGCCAGGGTAAAGCGATCCTTTTCTGGGAAGAATGAATTAACATCGAACACACCCAGCTTTTGGAAAGGCGGTGTTTGCGCCTGTAAGATCAATTCGCTCAGGTCCAGGTTCTTGCCGCGGCTCCAGGCATACTCGAAGATATTGGCCAGCAGGATATGCTCACGCGATCGGACGGGGTCAATATCTTGCATGCCGACCAATCCCAGCAAAGCGGTGACCGTACCAGAGATCTTCTCGCGCAGCAGTTCCCGGTTGCTTTCCCACGGGATAGGTGGCGCCTCCAGAGACGCCAGGATGCTGACCGGAATACCCGCATCGGAACCAGGCGTGTAGATGGCAAAATGGGCCGCGTTTTTAAGCGCCAGGATTCTATCAGAGCCAATGCCCCAATCCGTCAACCCTTTTTTCCAGGTTTCAGCGGTTTCGGCAGCGGCTTGTTCCAGGGTCTTTCCCTCCCGGCGCGCCTGGTCAGAGTTCAGCCAGGGCTTGAAGTCTTCCGGTAACAAGTCTGGAAAATGCAGCAGGGTGTTGGTGATATCCCCTTTAGGATCAATCATCAAAGCCGGAATGTTATTGAGAGCGGCTTCCTCCAACATACCCACGCACAGGCCGGTTTTACCTGAGCCGGTCATACCGACCACTACTGCGTGTGTTGTTAAATCTTCCGAATCATAGAGCAGAGGGGTTTGGGTAACTCCACCCTGCGCCGCATCGAATATTCTACCTAGAAAAAATTTTCCATCCATATCTCATCTTCCTTTCTTGTGGCTTACAGAGCACATCTTCTTACCAGTATACCCGCGTTGCGCTCAATTTTCAAAATGACATTTGACCTATCAAAAAGCCTGACTTATGAAACCAGTCTTCACTTTTGGGCTTCATCAAATATCTTTTTAAATTCACCCAGGAATTGGACAGCGATTTGTGGATTGTGTATGATCAGGGTGTTCTCATCGTTTCTTTCTTCTGCACTGGCGCTGAAATTGTACGAACCGACCACCACTATTTTACTGTCAATGACCATAACTTTATGATGCATATTGTTTGGATTTCCATCCAGGCGCACGTTGATCCCTGCTTTGGAGAGAGGATCGAATTCACAGCCAATGTTGGAGGCGTATTGTGATTCTTCAAAGACACCTGCCACGGTCACCCCTGTAGCCGCACGTTCGAGCATTGCCTGGGCAATATCATCCGAAGTGAACGAATATGCCAGGAAGTAAATGCTGTTCTGGGCCGAATTGATCAGGTTTAGCAAGGCTCGTTCTGTGCCATCATCTGGTGAAAAATATATCTCCAACAGTGTACCGTCGATAGTGATACTTGGATAAGGAGTATTGACCCGGATATCTGGGCCAAACAGATCATCCGTGAACATTTCTTCAAATTCGGCTGTGTAATCTTCCGCCAGGCGCGCGGAGCGGATTCGCAGCAAGTGATTGTTGTTCAAGTAGGCTCCGCTGGTAGTGAAATTCATGGAGCCGGTCCATACTTCGCTGCGGTCAATGATCACGAATTTATTGTGCATCAGTCCTTCGCGGCGATCCCCCAGGATCGGAATACCAGCATCCTTCAGTTCCCCCATCTCTTTCCGATCCAGGTTGTCGCTTTCCGCCACTACCCGCACGGTAACGCCTCGCTGCCTGGCATCGATGAGGGCATCTCGCAGGCCCCATAGGTTGAAATCGTATATGGCTACATCCACACTCAGGCGCGCCTGATCGATGGCTGCTGCTAGCGCCGCGTCCAGCCCGCCGCGATAAGATTTGGCGGTTGGACTGCGCGGGTTGCTGAAATAGAGGTTGTACCATTCACTACCGGGTGCCGGCTCTGTGACGATCCCAGGCGGCGTGGGGGTTTTATAAACAAGCTCAATGCAGCCGCCCAATCCGGCAGCCAATACGAGCAACCAGATCGCGATCAAGATTGTCTTTCTAAATAGAAGAGTCATAACACGGCTGTCAATACGTGGGCAAGATCCACAAGACCGGCTCCGATAGCTCCACCTGGATATTGATCTTCTTAAGATGATCCTTGCGCCCGGCCTCAATGGCAACAGCGATCAGCTCTGCCAGGCTTTGAACGTCGCGCCGCGCCAGCGTAACTGGCTCAAAGACAGCAGCCAACCCATCTTGTAAAACGGGCGGCTGCAGCAGCAAGCGCGGCCCCAAAGTTGTCAGGGTCTCAATCGGGCAGTTGAACGCCGGGATGAAAAAATAGCGCGTCTCACCCCAAAAAGCCGCTGACTCGACATCTCTTGTCGAGCCGCCATAAACCTGGCGCTCAAACGTCACCCGGCCTGATGCCACCCAGTATGGTTTGTTGGGCGTGGTTGAGGGCAGACCGGCCTGGTAGTGGATGTTAATGGGCGTTAACCCGCTTGCTTCGTCCAACAACCAGCCCTGTCCGCATTGGCGGCAGACCCACGCTGCTTCGCCTGGCTGGGCTGGAACAGGCATATCACACTTGCTGCAAACCAGCGGCACCAAGGTTACTGGTTTATCCATGATGTCAGATCCTTTGCCTGCGAGGTTATATCCTTAAAGCTGCTTCCCGCACCTGAGTTTTTGCCGTCCCGGCGATATTCGTAATGTTCCCCATGTCGAAATGCCTGGTAGGCAGCGATGGCAATACCCACGCCAATAACAAAAGCGATCACGCCTGCCATAAAGAGATACCCCGCCCCATCTCCATCCGATTGGCTTGCCAGGTAGAAACCCAGGGCACTACCGTCAATGGACAAAAACCCTCCCAAGGCCATGCCCCCCACCAGAACGGCTGCCCGGTAGGCAGTGCTGCCGGGCGCTTTGCCGTATAACACTTCCCCAGAAAACCCATCAACCAGCATCTGGAACGAGCGGTTGCGGTACAAATAACGGAGCACCCACAGTGGGTAATAAACCAACCCCATGCGTTCCTGCACTTTGCGGATGAACACCTGGCTGACACGATCCAGTTTGGACGAGTCCTTAATGCGCTGGCGGAAGTTTTCCTGCGCAGCAGACACAGCATCGCTTTGTGAGCCAACCGGCTCAAAAACCATACCGCTGTCGTGCAAATAACCAGGATTAAAGGGTGCCAGCGACCTGCCTGCCAGGGATATCTGCTGCACGCCAAATTCGCCCACATCACAGGCTGCTCCATTCCAATTCATATCCTGGTACGATTTCACCTCGCGCGGCTCATAATGCCGGCTATCCCCGCTGCCGACTCTCTTCTCGCCAAAGGTCCAGCCAAATACCCTGGCCCAACTGGCCCAAAAAGGCAGGTGTACCACGAAAGCTTCTTCCAGTCGAGAGTTTTTCGCAGCATCGCGGGCAATCGCCAGGCTGCCGCCCAAGAATTTCCGCAAGGCCTGGATGGCGTTTTCACGATCAACTCGTTGCGACACCTGGTAGCGCTGCAAGCCCCGTTCGCCGCGCACCAGGGAACGCAGATCACAGAAAGGACAGGTCACCACCACCTGACCCTCCGGAACGGGCACCATGCCGCCGCAACGTGGGCAGAACAACCCGTGTGCGATCTCAATATCGTTCATATCTTGTTTGCCACCCATGAAGCTGCTATAAAAAGGATTGGTGCGACGATGATTCCCAACACGCTGCACAGCGCCAGGCCTATGCCAAAACCTTCTGCGCTGCTAAATAAGCCTCCCAACACCGGAAAAGTTGCCAAGCAGAAGTAGACCGCCGCTCCGATCCCGCCGATGATCAGGTAAGGACTTTCAGCCTTGGCAGGGAAAATATTGGCGTAAACCCCACCGGTGGCTCCTTCCACGATGGCAGTATAGGCACCGTCTCGGAACTGGTATTTACACACAAACAAGGGTACGTGGACCAGCGATCGTTCCACGATCTCGGCGACCGGGATCGAGCGTTCTTCCAGCCAGCCCAGGGCAGCCGTTAAGGGCACGCTGGGCGTCTCTGCCAGGGCATTTAAAGACGAGTCGTATTTCTTCAGGTCGCCCGCCATAAGTTTCAGCCGCTTCAGCTCGCTGATAGAGATCGCCGAGGCAGGCTCCATCAGGATCTCTTCTTTGCCTCGCCCTGTACGACGCTTGAATAACCAGAAGGGGAAATACTCAAAGGTCAGGCTGACCAGGCGCGCTTTTTTATCCAGGTCTTTGACCGTCTCGTTGCCTGACATCCAACGCGCCAACGCCGAGCGCGCTTTGTTTTCATCCAGTGTGGGCGCCAGGTACCAGTGGAAAACCACCTGGGATTTATCCAGGTAGACGGTTGTACTGCAGTAGGGACAGGTTAAAAAACTCTGGCCTTCATCTGGATGTAACTCGCCGCCGCATTGTGTACAGGCCAGGATGGGAACAGGTGCAAGGTTTTCCATGGGTCAAATTATAGCAGGAATCTGGTCGCAAACAATCGATTTGAATCGTTCCAATTTGTGATAGACTTAAATCTTGCGGTTTAGATCACAATCTGTCATCATATCTGACTTTTTGAACAACTTTATCAATCTTGTGGAGGTTTTCAATGAATCCCGTGCGAAAGACATATGCTGTTGAGCTGGCCGGTCTCAAGCGTGAATTTCCCTTATTCCAGGTTGCGCCGAATCTGAGTATTGCTGTCTTCAATATGCTGGGGGATACGGAATTCGTCCAGGCTTGCGCCAAGGAACTGTCGCTAAAATTATCCAGCCTGGCCTACGATGTCCTGGTTACCGCTGAGGCCAAGAGCATTCCCCTGGCGCATGCCATGTCGGTTGAAACCAACAAGCCGTATATTGTGCTGCGCAAGAATTACAAACCCTACATGGGTGTAGCGATCATGGCAGAAACCCTATCGATCACCACTGGCAAGCCGCAAACCCTTTACCTGGATGAAAAAGATCAGGATTTGCTCAAAGGCAAGAAAGTCGTATTACTGGACGATGTGATCAGTACCGGCTCGACGCTCAAGGGTATGGAAAGCTTAATGGAGAAGGCCGGGGCGGCCGTAGTTGCCAATGCTGCCGTCTTCACCGAAGGAGAGCAATCTGATTGGCAAGATGTGGTTGCCTTGGGCAACTTGCCGCTGTTCAAGAGCTAGCTTCGTTCATTATCTTGGCGGCCCGCCGCCCAATCTCAACTGCAAAATTCGTACCCCGGTCCCAGGGGTAAACCTGGCTCATGCTGGCAAAATACAGCCCTTCTAGCGGAGTGCGGATAGCGGGAATGTTTTTAGAATGGTTGGTAAACGGCACAGGTTGAGCATAATGGGTGCGGAACAACCAGGTTTTACGCACCCAATCTGGTCTGAACTGGGGATTAAAGCTCACCAGTGCGGGCAGATAACGCTGCAGCAGGTCATCCTTGCTAAGCTGGAAATATTCGTGGTCGCTGTCCAGGTAGTCGCCGATGTAAACAATGTGATCGCCGCCGAAGTGCTCCGGTGAGATAAAATTGGTATGTTCGACCAGCGCCAGGAATGGGTAGCCAGCCGCCTTGGGGATGTTGTACCAGTAGTAACCCTCTTCGGAAAGACGGTGCTTCAAGGCTAGCGTCATAACCACCGCCCCCATATTTTTTAGATCCAACAGCCCTTGCAAATATTCACCTGGCAGATCTTTTGCCAGGCTCGCCAGTAAAGACGGTGAAGTGGTCGCAAGGCATTGGTCAAAGTGAGCGATGCCTGCACTGGTAGTAAGCGCCAGTCCACCTTCAGGATGCCGGACGATTTGCGAGACGGGTGTTTGCATGTGAATGATCACACCCATTTCGCGCAGGCGCCCGGCAAGCTGGTCTGCAAACGCCTGGAAACCCCCTTCAAACGTACCCAGGCGGGTGCTGCGGCTTTTCAGGCGGGCCCACATCCAGGCCATGTTTACCAGGCGGGCATAGCGCTCGCCAAACTTTCCCAGCAGCAGCGGTTCCCACATCAGCTTATACGCCCGCTCGCCGGCCCATTTGCGCATCCAGGCATCCACCGTAGCAGCTTCCAACGGTTTCCAACGGTTGGTCAGGCGCAGGTAAAGACCTACCAGGCCAAAGCGAACCTTGTCAATGCCCCAGCCCAAACCCGGGAAGAGGATTGCTTTCAAGATCGAATCAAAAGGATAGAATTTTCCTTTGTAATACATAACCGTGTAGGGGCGGGGAAATAATACCTTCTCGCGCCAGCCCAGTTCATCGATCAGGTCCAGGATGTGCCGGTCGCTGGCAAACCAGTGGTGATAGTAACGCTCTACCGACCAATCCCAATGGGGTTCCTTAAAACCGGCTGCCAACCCGCCCACGTAATCCGCCGCTTCGTAGATGGTGACCGAATGCCCAAGGTGAGCCAGATCATAAGCCGCTGCCATCCCGCTAATGCCTGCTCCCAGGATGGCGATCTGCCTGGATTGCTTCTCAAAACCTTGTGCTGCTGTTTCTGACATCATAGTTTTCTCTCTCCTACGCCTAAGGTGCTGCTCGAATACAAGCAGCATAATATCGTCTAAAGTCACCCCGGAAAAGATTCCCAACGAAGGGCTGCGGGCACAAGACCAAAGATTTCGAATTCCCCTTTCACGATCAAATAGAACTGGTCGCCTGTTTCTCCCTCGTGCATCAAGATTTCGTCCGCAGCCACTTCTCTGTAGCGCATGCTTTTCAAGGCCTGTTGGGCCTCTTCTGGCGATAATAAGGCAAACAAAGGTAGATCATGTATAGAGGGGAATTCAGGCATGCTCTTTTGCTGCTTCTTCGATCATTGCCACGTTCCCCCATTGGATGCCCTCCCGCCCGGCATAATACATCCCCAACAGCGTGATCGGCAGCCAGAGAGCGAAGTGCAGCACAAAAGTGTAGCTAGTGGCGATTTCCTGGTTGATCCCATATGCCTTCAGAATGGCAATAGCCGGCCAATCGAAGGTACCCAGGTAGCCTGGGGCGGAGGGAATAGTAGTAGCAAGATTAACAACTCCATTGATCAGCATCAGCGTGAAGAAGCTGACCTGGAACCCAAAGGCGTGCATGACGAACCAATACTTGACCGTCTCAAGCAGCCAGATCACCGTTGAAGTAACGAAGATCATCAAGGCATCCAACGGCGAGCGCAGCGATTCCAGTCCTCCCAGGAAGCGCCGGCTCACGTTCAGCACGCGAGGTCGCACAGAGCTCGGGACAAAGCGCTGTACCAACCATTCCAGCACTTTGTCTGCTTGCTGTGGGAACATGGCTGCCAACAAAAAGACTACCAGCGCGCCGATAAAAGCAATGGCTCCATAAACGGCAATGTCCTGGATCGAAAAGCTGCCCAGCAGAGCCAGCGGCGAACCGTCGGGACGGCGCACCGCCAACACGCTGAGTTCCGGGTTCATCGGCCCCGACGGCTCCTCCCAGTCAGGGTTACGGTATCCCGGATGCATCGTGGCGCGGGTGGTGACCTCGCCGAAGGGGTCTTGC